>CAYSOQ010000076.1:0-6236 GCA_964432685.1 uncultured bacterium | reverse complement strand
CCCTATCGATCTCTTGATTACGGACGTAATGCTTCCCAGGATGACCGGGAAGGACCTCTATGAAGGTATGCGGAAACTCCACCCCACCGTTAATGTTCTATTTATATCTGGGTACACGGAAAATGTGATCACGAAAAAGGGGATAATGAGAGAAGCCATAAACTTCCTTCAGAAGCCCTTCTCCGCGGCGGAACTAAACAGGAAAATCCGGGAGATCCTGGAAGGGTGATTATCAATTAGCTCCCCGCAAAGGGATATCCGGCCTGTTTCCAGGCTTCAACTCCTCCGCCGAGGACATATGAATTGACAAACCCATGGGACCTGTACTCAGCCGCCCGACCGGCGGCTGTAAGTTCGCCTGGTCAGGCGCAGTAGAAGATAAGATCCTTTCCCGTGTCAAGTTCATCCGATTTTTTCCTGAACTCGGTAAGAGATGTCGCTCCGTCGAGATGAACCATGCGGAACTTTTCATCGTCATCGTAGGCACAAACGAGCATGGCTTCTCCCTCGCTTGACCTTCTCCATGTTTCTTCAGCGGAAATCCTTGGGATGTCAGTCATGACTCAACCTCCTTGTGAAATAGACCCTTAAATCTCAGATCCTTTCAAGGGGTTAGATGGGTCTTACAGAGATATTGATTCGGATGCTTTGAATAATAATGATCTTATTTTGAAAGGAACTGACCGTTTTCATGAGGGAAGAGGACAGTAAGGATTCTCATGGTTTTTCCCCGGTTCCTATCATCCTCCAGTTCATGAAGCCAAAATCTCCGTCTTTCCCGTGGGGAGAAAACTCCGTAACGATTCTGGTACTTTTGAACCCGGCATTGTGTATAAGGGATTCCAATTCCTCTGGTTCATGGAGACGGATGGAATAGCATGTGTCCCTGATGATCCCCCTGGTCTTGCTCATCACAATCTCCCTGGAGAGAACTATCTCTCCTTTGAGTTTTCTCCGCCTGCATACGACGATGTCCTCATCCACCTCGTGCCACCCCTCCGCTTTGAAATGAGTCTTTGCATGGTTCCCATTTGTAATGTCGATTGCGACGATTCCTCGACCTTTTAACAGGCGGAAGGATTCCTGGAGGATTTCTCTGTCCCCTTCAGGGTGGGGGATATAGCCCAGGGAATTTCCAAGGATAAGGACTGCATCGAAAGAGGATGAGGGGAGACCGGTGTGTCTTGCATCCCCCTTGATAAATGAAATTTCAGCCCCTTCCCGGTATGCTTCGTGTTTACCCACTTCGATCAGGTGGGGGGAGAAGTCTAAAACCGTACAATCGAGGAACCCTCTCCTGAAGAGTTCAAGGCTGTGGCGGCCCTGCCCTCCGCAGAGGTCCAGGATCCTGCTTTGCCGGCTAAGTTTGAGCGTTTCGAGGAGAATTTCCACCTCTTTTCTCGTCACATCCTCGTCGCGTACCGAACGTGCATCTGTTAAAAGGTAGGTTTCGTCGAAAATATTCTTCCACCAATCTGGATCGATATGATAGGTCATTTTGATAGGGGGTGTGCGCCGAAGCTGAAGAGGCCGTCGGTGGCGAACACGGCGTGGGAGCCACTCCACGGCTGTGATCTAGCGATTTCGAGTTCTTCTTCCTCTATGTGGATGAATCCGTCAAGCTCCCCCTCAATCCACATTTTTTCCAACAGGAGGCAGTCGAGCCAAACTGAGCGGCAGTACTTCTTGAGAGCCCCCATATGTCCGGGAGCTATGATCCTGGGTCTCAGGGCAATTTTTATCGGGCCCAGAAGATAGGTGAAATTCTCTTCAAGGGCTAGTTCCCGCTGGGTTTCCGCAACATCCGCCATGTCGGCGTACCCAATTTCTAGTATGGATTCGTTAACTCTCTCAACTGCTTCCCTCACTGTCATGGGAGATCGGAGTATGGCGAGAGGCTGGACTCCTCCCCCGCTTCCCACATTTGTGGGAACTCCCCCGAACCTGCCCAGGAACCCGAAAAGCCCATCCTTGCCCATCAGGCAGCGAAAATCGGTCTGGTACCGTGTAAGGCCGACAGTCTCTTTCTCATTATCAAGGAAGGGATTATCTTCAGCCCAATCGTTGAGGGGAATCTTTTCCTGGACGATATAGCCCCCTTCCTTCAAGGCTTTGGAGATTGCCTCTTGAGCGTCCTCGTTTACCCCTCCCACCCTGACACCGATGCCTGAATATCCCCTCTCGGGTTTGAGCACGAGGTCCACCCAGTTGGTCCGGGTCCACTCGATGAGGTCATCGATCTTTTCACCCCGGGGCCCTTCGGTCTTCCTCTGGTTGAACTGCCTGGTCCAGGGGGTCCTCCTCACCGTCTCTGGGTGGAATCGATCTTTCATGGGGCCCGTGATGAGTTCGAATGTGCTCTTCACGTTGATGGGTTCGGTTCCCCTGGGATTGATGACTCTCCCCTCACGGACCGCCATGAGGAGGGGTGTGAGGTTGTGCCTTCGGTGGAGGGTGAGGAGAGTATCTGTGTTGAAGTCCATGAAGAGGATCGACAGAGGTTCACCCTTGACACACACGCGGCCACTTACCAATTCGATCTCATTGGGTGCTACCAGGAACCCCTTCACACCATCTATGCCGTCGAGGCGCCTGGCCAGATTTATATTTTCCGCCACTTCTTCAAGGGTTTCCTCTTCTGCTACAACTGCGATTACAAGGGATGGCCCTCTATCTCTCTTCCTCCCGGCCTCGAGGAGCATATCCGTAAATCCGGTTATGGGGTAGAGCAGGGGGTGGTCAAAATCAAGAGACACGGGTATCTTATTGAATCGGTTAATTTTCTCCCAAACCTTTTTGCCGATTTCCTGGGTAATCCGCTGGTAGTCCCATCCCCCCGGGCTCCCCAGGTTCCATTCAGAGTGGTATCCCATCAACTCGGTCAAACTCTCTCCCTCCTCTCCCATCAGACCGTTCCTCCCCCTTTTGTCCTTTCCAGTAAAACTTCTAATTGGTGAAACCCCACCTCCCCTTCGGTGAGGACTGCCCTGGTAAATCCTCCCGCTCCTAGGGTGCGGAATTTTCTGAAAAGCTCAATGAATTCAATAAGACCCAGAGTGTAGCACAGCTGGTAGCCTGGCCTCAACATGTACTTCCTCGTGGCTTTCAGAGCGTCTTCTTTTTCGAGGCCGGTTTCAACGAGGAGGGATGCTCCTTCCTCGAGGGATATCTCTCCCATCTCAACCTGCAGGTCAACCAGGCCCCTTACGGCTCTTCGGTGCCTTCTCCGGGCGAGAAGCGCCCGGTCCAGGTTGCTATAGAAGTATCCTGTGTGCGCCAGGAGGCTTTCGGCGAAGGATGCCCACCCCTCGTAGTAAAGGGGAAATTCAATCGGCCTCCTAAGAGGCCGAATGCTCTCGAAGCGGTATGAATCGAGGAGGTGGTGCCCGGGATATGTTTCGTGGGCTGTAAGCATCCTCATTTCCTCCCCTTCAACCTTTCCAAGCCCCTCTCCGGGGATGTTTGGCATGATGAAGAAGGTTCCTCTGTTCCCGGTTTTCATGGGAACAGAGCTATACGCCGATGCGGCCCGGATGGGAAGAAGGTATCTGGGCACAGATTCGATAGAAAGGGGGTGCTCTCTGACAAATTCAGGGGAAATGATCCCCTTCGAACAGAGATGAGAGGTGATGGATTCCACCTCTTCCCTGTAGGAAACGAGTGAAATGTTTCTGTTGCGGCCTATGTGCACCTTTCCCCCTTTAAGCAATTCCTTCTCCATGATCTTTTTGTTGCTATCTCTTTCTTCTTCAAGGAGGGAAGTTAAATCCTTAACTTTCAGGGGAGAGCCTATGTGGTTCTCGAGAATAACCTCATAAAGGTCTGGGGGGTGGCGGAACTCTTCCACCGTAGCTGCCCCGATCAAAAACCCTTCAAAGTCCTCGAGGGCCGTAAGGGCCCTGAGAGAACCTTCTCCGGGTATCTCGAGGGATAAAATCCACCTCATGATTTCCCCTGTCATGGAGATTCCCATCTGGCGGAAAATGTCCGGCATCTCCACGAGGGATCTCTTCGCTCTGGTTAAAAACGAAGGAAGGCTCTCCATCAATATATCCAACGATCCCGGAGGTTTCCAGGCGAGGGCATCGGCGATCCCTGTCGCAGCGATGGTGAGATGAAACGTGGGCTGGCGCCGATGGGGCCTGGCCCACAGAAGGTCCTCCTTCAGAGTCTTGACCACACGTGTCCAGAGATTCCTGTCGATGTAAGCGCACAGGTCGTGAGGAAGGGAAAGGTCCGTTAGTTCCTTCTCCCAGCTGGAGAGGTGAAGAGCCGCGTCATCCACCTTCTCCGGCGAAAAATCGTCCCAGCCTGGAGAGCTGCAGATGTCGGGAAGTACCTGGGGGAAATAATAGAACTCGTCGCTCTTGCAGCATACGGGAAAGGTTTCAGAGAGATAGGTGGTGATCTCTCCTATTATTCTTGTAACATCCTCTATCCCCTGTGGCTGGTTCATGGGGATTTTATATCATAAAGAGCTTCCCGGAGGGGGAAACTCACAAAGAACTGTCCCCGGACCTGGGTTCCCTTTTCCCCGGGTACTGGGGTTTGGTGTGAGTTTACATTGAGATGATTGAGGGTGAGAGGAAAGGAAAAAAATTAAGGGAACGTTTTTGTCACTTCGTTGGAATAACCGCTTTCATTTCCGTAGCTGTCGTAGGCGGTGACCGCAAAATAGTATGTTCCGGCGGATAGCCCCTGAATCGTGCCGGTAGTATTGCTCCCAACATCTGAGGAGTTTGTGTACTGTCTTGATGAGGTTCCGTAGTAGATCTTGTACCCTGCCAGGTCTGTGATGGGGCTTCCGTCTGCATTCGTGGAGGGTGCCTGCCAGCTCAGGGTTGCACTGTAGGTCGGGGGTGCAGCTACTCCAGATCCTGTAAGGGAAGAGGAAAGGCTGCTTTGATCCGGGTCATCGGAGGCGATGCTGAGGGCTCCATCGATCGTTCCAAGGTGAGTTGGTGAAAAGGTGATGTCGAAGGTACAACTGTCCCCTGCCGCAATGACCGGGGCAGGAGTTCCACAGGGGGTTGACCCGGCGGAAAGGTCAAGTGTGAAATTTGTCGTATCGTCGATGGAAATGTCAGATACATTGAGGTCAGCAGTTCCCCCATTTGAGAGGGCATAGGTAGCACTATTCGTGTCTCCAGGTAACACATCCCCGAAATCTTTCGATGTGGGAGATATGGAGATATCCGGCACAGGGGCGGTGACCCCATCCCCCGTGAGTTGGACAGTAATCCCGGGAGCATCGGGGTCGTTGGAATCGATGGCGATCCCACCAGTGTGATATCCCTCGGAGGTCGGGGAGAAGCGGATACCCACTGTCCTTTCCTCGCCCGGGGGAATGGTGGCACTATTACCCCCCAGTGGATTGTCCCCACTTGTGGGATCAATCTGGTAATCAGATCCCTCTGTGAGAGCAATGTCTGTCACATTGAGGGGAAGGCTGCCCGTATTCGATATGGTGAGAATTACAGAGACCTGGTTCCCAAGGGTAACAGTCCCGAAATCACAATCAGTAGTTGACAGGGTAATGTTCTGAACACTTTGCCCGGAACTTCCTGGAAGGGAGGAGTAATCGAATCCATTGAAGGTTCCGCCAATATCGCATCCCATTAAAAAGAGGGCCAAAACAGGGATTAACAGGATCACCCGGGGCCAATGCCCATCGTTGTGTGTAAATATTTTCCTAATTATAACAGCCATTCCATTTTCCCTTCACAGGGTAAAATAGCAATGGTTGTGCCAAAGGGAAAACTTTTATAAACATATGATATGCAAGTGTATTTATATCCTAACGTCAACATTATATGTTTACAATATTGTAATTGTTGGAGAGGGGAGACAGGTTTGCCCTTCCCTGTCGAGGAGTTACAAGGGGAAAGCCAGGATGGTCGAAATTGTAATATTTTACCCATTGCAGAAAATGGGTAATTTATTCTATATATAATTATTAATGGGAAATTATTTACACACATCTCTCCTTCATCCAGGTAAATCCAATCTGGGCACCCCCTGGGAATACCTCAACCTTATGGGAATGAATTAAATAATTGACTCCTCCAAGTTAATTCAGACGTAATAATTACGAACAAATGTATGAGGGGATTATTAAATGGCCCATAACGGCCTTTAAGTTTAGCTAGCACTTGACATGGCACACTGATACACCTCTTGTGTGGAGTTCATTTGAAGATGAGGGAGAAAAACAGATGGGGGATTTTCGATTTTGA
>CAYSOQ010000075.1:0-6245 GCA_964432685.1 uncultured bacterium | reverse complement strand
TTTCTTGCTTAGTTTGTTTCCATGAAAAGCAAGTTTTATTATGTGTATATTCTTGTCAGCGCTTTAGACGCATCTCGCCATTACACTGGATTCACAAAAGATCTGGAAACACGTCTTAAGGATCACAATTCCGGAAAGGTTCCTCATACAAGTAAATACCGTCCTTGGCACATAGAGACTGTTGTTGCATTTTGTTCTCTCGAAAAAGCTTTAGCTTTCGAGGGATACCTCAAGTCACATTCCGGCCGGGGGTTTGCCAAAAAAAGGTTTTGAATGCACCGATCAACCGTACCAGGGGTTTTCGTTTCGTTGTATGGGTGGTTCGCGAACCGCCAATACCATCTATTCCCGATTTTTTTTCCGTATCAGGAATTATGAATCAGAATCAGGTCAGTACAATCTAATAAAAAATAGTACATATTATCATTTGTTAACAACCTGACGCTGGGAGGCAAAGGAGAAGGGCGGAAATGGCTCAATTTGAGCTGGATGTATCGGGGAAGGGCGTATTCACCATACGCATTAAAAGCCCGGATGGGCTGAACGCGTTTCAAGTATCTGAGGTGACTCCTCTCATAGAGTTAGTCGGCCGTATCGCAAAAGACGGATCGGCCAGGGCCCTTATTCTCGAAGGGGGAGAAAATTTCTCGGTGGGGACGGATTATGATGACCTAACGGGGCATCTTTTAAATCCTGAAAAGCGTGGGCTTGTATACAGCTTCCTGGCTGAGCAGAAGGAGCTTTGCGACAGGATCCGCCACCTGAAGATCCCTACAATTAGCATGGTGAGAGGACTCTGTACTGGCTCCGCCCTCGGGATTGCCGCGGCGGCGGACGTGGTGGTTACAGATGCAACAACGAGGATCCGACTCCCTGAAGTTACGATAGGGCTCATCCCGGGAAACGGGGCCACCTGGGTTCTACCTTCGCGGATGGGACCCGAAGCCGCGAAATATTACAGTCTTACCGCATCACCCATGGATGGGAAGCAGGCAGTGGCCTTCGGGATGGCACATGGATATGCCGGAGAGGATTTAGAGGGGTTTCTCTCCAGGCTTCGAGCAAAAGAAGGGCCTCTCGATACATCGAAAATATTGTCTCTTCTGGGAAAGGACGGTACCCGGGAGTCACTCGAAGATGAGGTAAGCGAACTCTCTGAGAAGATCCATCGCCATTTCAGGTTCGGAGGGGGAAACAGGGGATACTTAGGGGACATATTCAGGAGCCTTGAAGAAGCCTCGAGAGAAGGAGACCTGTTTGCCCTGGAATCCCTTCCGGCCATGCGTTCGGCATCTGCCCAGGCTGTTTGGCTCACCGATTTCCTCATCGATACCTTTTCATGCGAGGGCCTCTACTCGGAAGTGGATGCACGGGAGGTTGAACTCAAGTTTTCTCAGGAGATGACTGCGGGATTTGCACATCTGGAAGGCCTGCTGGGCATAAGAAAAGGGTACGTTTCTTCTAAAACCAATAGCTACCTCGACCGGATCGTCCTTACTGATTCGGGAGGATTCCGGGCATCGATCCCTGCGGCACCCACACCCACGGGCTGCCTCCTGGAAGAAGACACCTCCTTTACATGGGAAGAGAAAGAGTACGTGATTCCACGGGGAAATTACCACTGCGGGGAAAAGAGCCGTGTTTTTCAGCTCAAAGGTGACGACGGCGCCTCTGCACCTTTAAAAATTGATCTCCGTAACTCTCAATGGTCGGATACACGGGTGAGCGATGAGCTTGGAGTGATCAGGTCGCTCATGGAGACCCAGATGGGGTGGCGTGTTGTCCGCCGCGCCTGGCTGGCCAATCCCGAGAAGTTTGAACTCGACATGGTCTACCCCTACGGGTGGAGCGAGCGCCCCTCGATCTCCCTGGACCTTTCCAGCTACCCTGTAGTTCGCCGTTTTGAAGACGGAAAGATCAATCCCGCCCGGGCGATATTCGACCAGCTCGATGCGCAGGGCCTCCTCGACGATCGGCAAGTGATCAATATCGGAGAAGACCAGGTAGGTGGGAAGAACGTTGATGTCAGGAAGTACACCTACAGGGAGATACGGCGGGAAGTAAATCGCCTGGCAAATGTCCTTGTCCACATGGGTGTATCCCGTGGGGACATGGTCATTATCTACATGTCAACCGATATCAAGGGTTTGATTGCCCAGCTGGCTGTAACCCTGGTGGGTGCGACCTACCACTTCTTATTCGGGGCCAAGGGCCCCGACATGTTCAGCGACACACTTTACAACATGGGGGCGAAGCTGGTTATTACTGAAGACGGCTACCGGGTGGGGGACCGTTCAAGGGAGCTCAAAAAAGATTCTGTTGACGTTGCTCTCAGGCGGTATCTACCGAAAGCCGTATACAAGGAGCGCCTCGAAGAGGCCCTCGAGACGATGCCGGGGGAGCTGTTTGATGAGGCAGCGGGCATCGGGAAATCCGTGAGGGAACGGCTGGAGGACAAGGTAACCTACAGCCTCGATTCTATGGGGGAGTTCTTAGGGGTATTGAGCGAGACTCACATCAAGCGCATCGTCCTCTCATCCCTGGATAAGGGCGCCCGTGATGAGATCAAGAAAGCGCTTCGCGCCCGAAACGAGGCGATCAGGCGGGAGAAAAAAAGGGCAGATGCTGCGCAGCGCGACAGGTTCTTCTTTGATCGATACACCCCTATTTTGACGGAAGCCCTCAGCCAGGTTGGGGGAAATTCCAATCCGGGGGCTGCCGTGAAGCCCGATACCCTTGAATTTGCTAAGAAATTAAAGGATAGGTGGGGGGAAGTCCTGGACGCCGCAGGGGATGCGATTGAGGCACGCCACCGGGACTGGTTGAAAAACCATCTGCGTCGAACTGTTTCAGGAACGGCAAACCCGGCTGAATTGACAAAGCTGACCCGTGAACAGCAGTTGAGCGTCTCCGAGTTTATTCTTCACTACGCGACAAAGAAGGGCATTGGGCCAGAACAGCTCGATAGCATCGACAGGCATAAGCGGGTCATCGACCGGATCCTCGCTGCCTTCGAGAAACCATACGATCGAGACGAAAAACTCATCGTCTATGATCGCCTGACGAAGCTCGGCCTTTTAACTGAAACACCCCTTATGCCGGGAAGGGACATACTCTGGGACGACGCGATACGGCGGACTGAGGAGAAGTACAAGGCCACAGGAGAGGATATTGACGAGTTCGAAGCGGTTGAGATGGGCGGAGGGGATGCAGCTTTCTTAAGCTATTCCAGCGGTTCCACGGGACAGCCGAAAGGAATCATCACCCTGGTTGGCTCTGTTGTTGCGGGTGCTCAGACCATGTTCAACTCATTCGGGCTAGCCTCACATGAAATCCACCACACCTCCACCGATTACGGCTGGATAGTGGGGCCTGCGTACGCCCTCTGGTTTCCTATGCTCGAAGGCCGCAGCTTTATCCTCCAGAGCTTCGTCCCTACACCCCGAAGGCTTGCACAGGTCATCGAAGACCACAAGGCTTCCTTTCTGAAAGCGGGTTCTCCCATCTACGAAGCCATGTCGAAAGTGGACGGCCTCTTCGAACCTGAAAAGGGGGGGTTCGATGTGAGTTCCTTAAAGAGGGAAGGTGCCCCGGGGACCTGCGGCTGTGCGGCCCCATACTCCTACCCGGCTCACGCACGGATCAGGGCGATACTGGGGGATGTGGCGATCAACTCCCTCTGGCGTACCGAAGATTTCGGGTCCCAGCACGCTACATTCAAGCGCCGGCCGAGCGTCGAGAAACAGTGCGTCAGGACCTACCGTGAGGAGTTCGAAGAGGTTGCCCAATCCCGCGATCCAGTTGAAATTGTCTCCCGGATACGGACTCCCATCGAGATGGACTTCGAGCATCCGGAGATACTCCCACTTCCATGGGTGAACCCGGTCATCGTAGACAGCCTGGAGGACGAAGATGGGAACCCGGAAGAATCACCGGTGGAGGTGACGGAGGCTCTCATTACCGCTTCGGGAAGGGGGAGCGAGGGAGTAATAGGGCAGCTCCTTTACCGGGGAGCCCAGCCCCACCGGATGGGGTGGCTGATGGGCAGCAACGAAGGGAGGAAAAGTCCCGCCCGCCCCGATGAGGAACTCACTGCGGAAAAGTACTACGGCCACAATTTTTCCCCCCCATGGCCCGGGAAGGGGCGAGAGGGAGAACGACTGGCCCACGACGGGGGAGACTCGGCCTACTGGGTTCGCGTCCTGCACGACCCCGGGAGCCCGGAGGACTCAATGATCCTTACGGGGCCGGAAGACCCGGTGACCCCCAGGACCTTTTACGCTTCGGGGAGATCGGGAAACATTGCCAATGTGAACGGCCACCTGGTCAATGAGACCATATATGAAAATGCCCTGAACGAGCACACCCGTTACTTCAAAAAGGTAGGTGTCACCTTTATCCATCACCCCACCAGGGACCGGACGCCCGTAGTTGTTGTGGCTCTCCAGAATGGAGTGCAGCCGAGCAAGGAGCTCACTGATCTCATACAGAAAACGATCAACCAGAAGCTCAATCCCCAGGTCAAACCCGACGTGCAGGACATTATCTTTCTGACAGCGGAGGCGGCAGGCTTCGAGGGGGAAGAGACCTTCCTACCCATGACTCTCACTGCGAAGATCATGTACGGCCTGATCAGGTTCTACGCCGAAAAACCATTGGAAGCATTGAAGAAAATGCAGAAAGCTCTTTTGCCGGATGATGTTAGGGATAGTATCCGGGGAGGAGATACTGAGTTCTTCAGGGAAAGCCCCCTCTTCCAGGGGATGCCGAATATGGACGGGCTCAAAGTGAAAGGGACCCTCATTAACCTGCTTGACCGGGTCATAGCATCCCGTGAAGGGGAAGAGGTTGTGACAGCACAGTTTAGCCCTGACGCCCCTGTGGCCGTCAAATATCAGGATATCCCCAAGGAACTCATCAAGCGTCTCGGCACCCCACACCTTCGCCCGGGAATCGATTCCATTCCGCCCTACCAGGAAGCATATGGGATCGCCCGGAACAGTGACGGAATGAGCATCGTTCACAGTGATCCTCTCAAGGGCTTTACGAAGTTCGTGCGCCCCACACCTGAACTGAGGGACTGCCAGGCACTTATCCAGATCCTCTATGCTGGAGCCACCCACAATGTTATAAACGGGATTACCTCTGATCCGGTCGATGTTCTTGGGGATAAGGATCATCATGTGCTCGGTGATGCCGCGGCAGGACAGATCCTGGCTCTCTCCCCGCAGGCGGAGGAGGAGGGCCGCCTGGCCATAGGTCAGATTGTGCTGGTGGACCCGATGGTTTTCAACCGCCAGGCGCCCACGGTGACCCTGAATGCACAGCGCGAAGGGTATATAGGCGGGTACCAGGGCGGAGGAGACGAAGCAACCCTTCAGGCTTTCGGAGCATTCGACACGGGCAACCTCATCGAAATCCCGGTTGACATGTCACTCCCCCTTGCGGCAACACTGATCCTTGATGGCCCGACTGTAGAACACGCACTTTTTGGCCCCGGCAAGCTAAATCTCACTTCTGATGATGTCCTCCTGGTACACGGGGGAAGCGGCCATACGGGTTCCCTGGCCATCGATATGGCGACAGCACTGAAGGTCCCTGTCCTTGCGTATGTACGTGACGGGGAAACTGCGGATCTCGTCCGGAAGAGGCACCAGAGGGCGGACCTATGGTTCATCCAACGCAAGAATCATCCAAAGGCTCTTTTGCCTGCTCCTGTTGACGACCCGGAAGAGCTTGTGGAATGGCAGAGGGCGGTTGAGGCCTTGGTGGAATCTGTGCCTCAAAAATACAGGCCCACGAAAGTCATGCAGCACGCTGGCCGTCCTCTTATGGCCGCGGATTTCCGTCTCTTGAGGCCCAGCCCACAGGGGAGCAGGGCCGCATGGTATTCGGGCGCCTTTGGACTTTACGGGACGCTTAACGGTTACGACGCTCGTCTCACGGCTTCCGATGCACTTGGAAAGGATGGTGCGGACGTCAAACTGGGTGAAAACGTGCTGATCCACTACGGTGCTGGCGCCGATGGGGGGGAGAGAGACGGGATGGCTTTGGAGGCCATCGCCTTTGCAGCCCGTTCAGGGGGGCGAGTGACGGTGCTCGCAAAGAGCGAGAAGCAGCAGAACTGGCTGCTGAGGCAGGAAGAGGTGTCCCCCTTCTTCGGAAAAGTACGAATACAGAATATTGAAGCCTTAAGGGAGGGGGAAGGAAAGAAGAAACTTCTCTGGCCCGACCATATGACTGAT
>CAYSOQ010000074.1:0-6248 GCA_964432685.1 uncultured bacterium | reverse complement strand
AAAATGAGAAAACCAAGAAAAATGAGAGCCATCCCACCAGCTACGGCGGGTCTCAAGGGAAGAAATGAAATCAGGTAGTTACGCTCCCTCTTCTTTTTCACGGGGATTATCATCCGGAGCCTGTCTTCAACCTCCTCGTCGACCAGGAGAGGAATGTGAAGGGTGTTTATACTCACCTTTTCCTGGAGCGCCAGGTATTCACTGCATGAAGGGCAGTCTTGAACATGGTTCCTTACCTCGCTTTTTTCCTCTGGCTGCGCCTCCCCATCTATGAGAGTGCTGATTAGCTCCCTGATATGTCTGCACATTTTCGTCATGTCTACCCTTTGTACCTATTTAACCCGGAATGGGGCTGTCCGTTTCATCAAAACTTTTCTTTAGTTCCTCATGGATTATCTCTCTTGCCCGGAATATCCTGAGTTTTACCGCTCCCGTGGTGATTTCGAGAATACCGGCAATTTCAGAATATGACAATCCCGACAGCTGTGCCATGAGAAAAGGTGTCCGCAGGGATTCAGGAAGAGATTTCAGAACTGATCCAATTTTTTCATTGAGTTCTTTCGCACTAACCGACTCGATGGGGTCGTGGGCGGAAGATTTGCGTGTCTTAAGGGAGTGCTCGAAAACCGTATTGTCCCCCACCATGTAATCGGCAACCCTCTTGTCTTTTTTTCGGTCCCTCACATGGTTCAAATATGTGTTTCGCGCAATGGTGTAGAGCCATGTGGTAAAACGGGCCTTTTCCCTGTAACTGTCTCCACTCCGGAACACTTTCAAGAGAACCTCCTGGGCAAGGTCTTTTGACGTCTCCCTGTCTCCCGATGACCTGAAAAAGAAATGGGTAAGGCGGGGAAAGTGTCTGCGGAAGAGGACCTCGTAAGCCTCCTCCCTTCCCCGGGAGAAAAGCTTCATGAGTGTTTCGTCGCTTCTCTTTGAAAGAGGCGTAAGCATTGGTAGTAATATAACCCGGATTTTCCGCTCAGGTTACAGTTGAAATCCGATTTGTACCTGCCCCGTTTCTTTAGATGGATGAAAGTTCTTTGTGTTGAGGACTCCCTCCTTGAATGGTACCCTTGTTGACTTAATGCTGACCCAGGCATTAAATTATAGACACTGAATACGTGTGAGGCTGTATATGAGAGATATTGTGGAGAAGCTCATCAGGGAGATCGGGGAAGACCCGGGGAGAGAAGGTCTTCTCCAAACTCCGGAAAGGGTTGAGAAGGCGATGAAATACCTCACTTCGGGATATACGAAAGATCCCAGGGAGGTGTTGAGGAAAGCATTGTTTACAGAGGATTATGACGAGATGGTGATCGTCAAGGATATAGATATTTTCAGCTTGTGCGAACACCATATGCTCCCCTTCTTCGGGAAATGCCACGTTGCGTACCTTCCGCGGAAGAAGATAGTGGGCTTATCTAAGATAGTCCGAGTTGTGGAGATCTACTGCAGGAGGCTTCAAGTTCAGGAAAGGCTCACACAGGAAATCGCATCGGCCATCCAGGATACATTAGAGCCCCATGGCTCTGCGGTGATCATAGAGGCCTTCCATCTCTGCATGATGATGAGAGGGGTTGAAAAACAGCACGCAAAGGCAGTCACTTCTTCCATGCAGGGCGTGTTCAGATCGAAACATGCTACGCGTATGGAGCTTCTCGATTTGTTAAACTCCGGGAAAGGCATACTCAGGTAAATAAAGAAACCAGTTTCCCATGGGATTCCCCCTTTCAAAACGGGGATTGCCCGGTTTGAGGGCAGGCTGTTACATGTTGACAAACCCATTTCTTCTCTGCTACTTTGTGGTTAGCACTCCATGAGTTGGAGTGCTAACTTTTTATTGTAATTAAGGTGATGATTGAGCTAGACGAGCGATCAAATATCATACTCAAGTCAATTGTGAAGGAATTCGTCAGGATGGCTGAGCCTGTCGGGTCAAGAACGATCTCTAAAAAGACCAGCCTCAATATAAGCTCAGCTACCATAAGAAATGTAATGTCTGATCTTGAGGAGATGGGGTATCTTTACCAGCCCCATACATCCTCCGGGAGGGTCCCCACTTCCAAGGGGTACAGGTACTATGTGGACATGTTGATGGAGACGTATCCCATCAAAAAGGAGACGAGTGATTTCATAAGCAGGCAGGTTGGGGACGTTGACTCTGACCTGATGGGAATCCTCACTGGGACTTCCAGGGTACTCTCGGACATTATACAGCATGCATGCATAGTCATCGCGCCGGGCCCTGACCTCCTCGTCCTGAAACATATCAGCTTCGTGAAAATCAGCGATTCGAGGATCCTGGTTGTGCTGGTAGGTAAATCAGGTATGATTCAGAACAGGGTGTTCGAATATCCACAACACATAACACAGAATGAACTCGAGCAGGTATCCAACTATCTAAACCGCGAGGTAGTGGAAAACAGGAATATCAAGGAGATAAGGAAAATCATCGCGAAAAAACTCTCCAGGGATAAGGCGAAGTACTCCCGCCTTGTGAAAAAAGCTCTCAACTTCGGGGAAAAAACATTCGGGATCCAGGATGTGAAGGTCATCATAGAAGGTAAGATGAAAATCGTGGAGCAGCCGGAGTTCGCAGAGGATATGGAAAAGCTCAAAAAAGTGATAAAGAATTTCGAAGAGCATTCCACTCTGCTCAAACTTATTGACAGTACTCTTTCCTCGGGTACTCTTCAGATTTCAATTGGTGATGAGAATAAGTTGGATGATTTCAAGGAGATGTCAGTTATCTCTGCAGGCTATAGGCGGTCCGAGACTGGGGTAGGGACAATCGGTGTGATAGGTCCTGTTCGGATGGATTACGGGCGTATCATTCCCTTCGTCGAGTATGCTGCAAGAATCCTGAGTGCCATTATCGAAGAGAAATAATCTTAAAGAGAGGTGTAAAGTATGTCCGGAGAGAGAGAGAACCGGAACAGTAAAGATATGCCCGGTGAAAAAGAGAAGGAAGAGGAGTTGGGTATCTTGGAAGAGCTGGAGGGAAGTGTAAAAGAGGATGAGACCAGTGGGGAGCCAGGCCTGGAAGAACTGAAGCAGGAAAGGGATGAGCTCAAAAACCGGGTCCTCTACCTTCACGCGGAACTCGAGAATATACGTAAGAGAACTGCAAAAGAGAAGGCACAGATTATTACTTTCAGTAATGAGAGACTCATCAAGGAGTTGATCCCCGTTCTCGATAACCTGGAACTCGCCATTACCCACGGGCAGAATAACGGAGAAGCTGAACACCTTTTATCTGGGGTGGAACTCATTTATAACGAGACCCTGAAGGTGTTGAAAAAATTTGGTGTAGAACAGCTTGATGCCGCGGGGAAACGGTTCGACCCTACTATTCACGAGGCAGTGTCTAAGATTCCCGACCCGGATAGGGAACCTGGAACTGTAAGGGAAGTGATAAGGAAAGGGTACCTTCTCAATGGTCGCCTCCTACGCCCTGTGCAGGTTGTTATCGTTGATGAGGCGGGTAGGGGAGAAAATTCTGACTGATCACGTCATCGGGAGATTTACGATGCATGTAAAATATAATATCCGGGACCTGAACCTAAGCTCAGGTATCTCGGATCCAGGAGTGATGAGTTGAATGGAGATAAAGATTATTACCGGATACTAGAGGTGTCCAGGGATGCTTCGGAAAGCGAGATTAAGAGCGCCTTCAGGAAACTCGCACTGAAGCATCATCCGGACCACAATCCTGATGACAGGAATGCCGAGGAAAAATTCAAAGAAGTAAATGAAGCCTACTCTGTCCTTTCCGACCCCGAGAAGAAGAGGATGTATGATCTCTATGGAACCGCTTATGGGTCATCCTCCTCCGAAGGGTTCGGGTTCAGCAATTTTGGGGGGGGAGGGGTCGAGGATATATTTTCTGATTTCTTCGGAGATATTTTTGGCCGAACTTCCAGATCCAGGGCTGCCCGTGGGGCAGATCTCAGGTACAACCTGGAGATCTCATTTGAAGAGGCGGTTTTTGGTGCGGAAAAATCAATTGAATTCAAAAGAAAAGTATCCTGTTCCGATTGCAGCGGGACGGGGGCAAAGGATGGGGATGCGCTCGAAACATGCAGCACCTGTGGAGGAAGGGGACAGGTGGCTTACCAGCAGGGATTTTTCAGCGTTTCGAGAACGTGTGCCAGGTGCAAGGGGGGAGGAAAGGTAATAAATGATTATTGCCGGACCTGCCGGGGCAGCGGTTTTGTAAAGAAAGATGGGAAGGTTAAGGTAAAGATACCGGCAGGCATTGATCAAGGAAACAGGCTTAAACTTATTGGAGAGGGGGAGCCAGGGAAATTTGATGGGCCACATGGTGACCTTTACGTGGTGGTATCTATAGGTGCCCATCCGCTTTTCGAGAGAATGGGTAACAACATCCTTTGTGAGGTCCCCCTATCCTTCCCCCAGGCCGCTCTCGGGACAGAAATTGAAGTTCCTACCCTGGATAGAAAGGAAAATCTGAAGATCCCCCCGGGGACACAATCTGGTACGGAATTCCTTCTACGGAAGAAGGGGGTTCCAGTGTTGAACGGGTTCGGGAGGGGAGACTTTATTGTGAGGATTCTCATCGAAGTTCCAAAAAGGATGTCAAAACGGGAGAAGGAACTGCTCCAGGAATATGAAGAGGTTTCGGGTGGAGTTACGGGACCCCAGGGAAAAAGCTTTTTCGAGAAAGTGAGGGAGATCTTCGGGTGATCGAAGAGGGATCTGAATATTTATTCTTCTACGGACCAGCCAGAATTATTTTAGTCACAGTAATTGCTATCTTGATCCTCCTTACCTCCTCTGGATATGCCGGGTCCCAGGAGAGGAAGGATAAAGTGACCTCCCGTGACCTCATCGTTGGAGAGATCCTGCTCCGCCGTGAGGGTGCCAGGGGAGCTTTGAACTATTACAACTCTCTTTTGCCCCTTACCAGACGTGACGAAAGGATGGGGTTTGTGTACTACCGCGTGGCAAAGATCAACTATGCCAGGGGGGAGTATCAGAAAGCCTTTGAGAACGTCCGTAAGGGCATCCCGCTCCTCCAGGGGAAATACCTCCTCTATTCGGCCATGTTCCTCAGGATGAAAATACTTAACGAACTCGGTTGGTTCAGAGAGGCGAGGCAGGTTGCACAATACCTTCTCGATAACCGCTTTGTAGGTTCGTCCAGATCTACACTCTACCTGGCGAAAGGGGTTGCCGATATCTGGCTAAAAGATGCGGGGTCCGCGGTGAAGGATTTTGAGGACGCCTACCTCTTAACGGGTGTCGATGGAAGGCCCGAACTGTTCGCGGATGTTTCCGCCAGGTTGTCTGCCCTCTTAAGAGGCGTCAGGAGCCCTTACACATTCAGGGATGCCCTCCTTTCCCTGAAAACCCTCAAATTCAGATCATTCATTTCCTATCTAGGTGCGAAACATTACCTGGAAGAGAAGATGTACGGCTTTGCCGGATACTTTCTTGTGAAGTATCGTAGTAATTCCCTGCTATCCGGGGAGATTTTCGATGGAGGGGAACTCGAGGAAACCTTCAAAAGCAAAAGAATGGAATTTCCTCTCCTTCCCGTTTATCTCCCCTTCGAAGGCCCCATTGGGGATCTGGGCTTCTCAGCTCTCGCAGGACTTGAACTTGCGGCCAAAGAGGCTTCCACACGTAAAAAGGTGGATGTTCCACCCTACTTCCTGGATGTCCACGATACGGAGGGGGATACTGCACTTCTCGCCCGGGAGTTGGGGGAGGGGAATATACGAAACAGGGTTCTTGCGGTTGTTGGGCCCCTGACGGGTGAAGAAAAGCGGCTCATCCACCCGGGGAGAGAAGATCCTCCCCTATTCTTTCTCGGCCAGGAGAAGGGGATCAAACGTTTTGGCTTATTCAACTTCGGGTTGAAACCGTCTGATGAGGCTGAAAAGCTTCTCGGGTATGCCTTCGCATCCGGAATCCGGAAGGTGTTACTACTCTATCCGGACAACGGATATGGCAGGGCATACCGGGACACGGTTACAGGGGCGGCAATGACCTACGGAGTGAAGATCGAAGGAAGTGTCGGCTATTCTCCCGAAATCAAAGACTTCACCTCCCTGATCAGGAAAGTGTCTGGTAAGAAAATTTTCGAGGAGTTTTCTGGATTGAAGGAAAGGGATGTATCCATGCCGGTGAATTTCGACGGTGTGTTCATCCTCGATTTTCCCGACCGGCGGTCTCTCCTCCATTCTCAGCTGGTCTACTACAACGCGGAAGATGCCCGGAGG
>CAYSOQ010000073.1:0-6314 GCA_964432685.1 uncultured bacterium | reverse complement strand
GGCGGGAAAAAGACCCCGGCCTTCTCATAACGGATTCCCAGCGGGAAATCCCTCTCAGATCTTACGTCATGAAGGTACCTTAGCCCCAGGATGGGACGGATAGTAAGGGTTCCCTCTCCAGGTGGCAAAAAAGTATATTTGATCACAAGGGAATGTTCCCCCGGTATGGGAATGAGTGTTTTCCGTATAAAGATCCCATCCTTTCCGAAGAGCCAACGGGGGTTGGGAGCGTGGCAGAAGGAGACAATGTTACAGTATCCGTCAGGGGAAATAGTGTCTCTGAAATAGAATGAGGAGAGGTTTAGTTCACCACCATCCCACCGGAAAGTATCGTGCAGGTTTGACACATACAGGTAACGGTTAAAGAGCCCCGAAGTTGGAGATATGAACAGGCCGTGCTGCTTCCTCTCGTTCCACGTTGAAACTGTCTGGAATCCAAATGCCCCGCTTCCAGTAGAAGCAAACCACTCACCGCAAGGAAGTTCCCCCTGGTGGCCCTCAGTTACCCTGATCGTATTCATGAACGACCTCGGTTGTGTGTGGGTGAGTATTCAATGCGACCCTCTCACGGGGAGGGAAGATGACAGACATGGTCGTTTCGCCGATATTTTGTATTATACCAGATATAAAGTGGGTCGATTTCCCCTACTGTTTTCCTTCATTGCTCTTAAGGCTCCCGGTTTTCCATGGCCTCGATGCCATTACAAAGGCGGCCATAAATGTGAGAACAACCCAGTCCACACCGATAAGGATTACAGAACCCCAGGAGTACCCCCCGTAAGGCTTGGAGATTTCATTGAAGAGATCTCCCGCAAGGATTACCCCGAGAACCAGGGGAATAAAAAACTTTATTAGCATGTTCCACCATATCCCCAGGTGGGGGGTTGACATTTTATTTACGTGCTCCCTCACTCTGTCGAGATTAAAGAACCATCCAACGAGGATGCATTCTGCGATTCCAACAACCACGAGGCCGTAATGGGTCAGAAAGTGGTCCACAATATCCAGCCAGAGAAGTCCAGCGTGAGTTGTGAACACCACAGATCCGAAAAACCCGAGCACGCATACCCCGGTTACAACTCCCTTTCGGGGAAGGTGAAACTTATCCACCATTGCCGAAGTGAATGCCTCGATAATGGAGATGGATGATGAGAGTCCGGCTACGACGAGACAGAGGAAGAATATTGCCCCGAAGATGTTCCCTCCGGGCATAAGGCTAACAGCCTTGGGATATGCTACGAACGCCAGGCCTATGCTCTGGGAAACCACTTCAGATATCGCTTTCTCCTGAGAGGTGGCCATGAACCCGAGAACAGAAAAAACCGCGACTCCCGCAAAGAGGGAATAGCCGCTGTTAATGAGCCCTGTGAGGATCGCACTTCTCGTAATGTTTGCCTTCCTGGGAAGGTAACTCGCATATGCAACCATCACCCCGAACCCCAGGGTAAGGGTAAAAAAGATCTGGCTGAACGCATCGATCCAGACTTTGGGGTTTGAAAGCTTGGAAAAATCAGGAGTTACGTAAGCCTTGAGACCTGTAGAAGCACCCTTCAGTGTGATCGACCAGAAGACGAGGACTGCTGTGAGGACGAATAGGAGGGGCATGAAAATTTTGTTGGCAACCTCGATGCCCTTCCGGACTCCCCGGTAGACTATACCCCAGTTCACTAACCAGATTACACACAGAGCGGCGAAGATGGGAATGCGTATCCCAACCATGGCAGAGGGGGTTTTACTGACCATGAGATACTGTTTGAAGAAGAAAGTGTTAGGATCGTTTCCCCAGGTCAGATGAAATGAGTAGAAGAAAAAGTTAAGACACCAGGCAATGACTACCACGTAGTAGAGTTCGATTCCGAACATGACCAGGGTAACAGCCCACCAGCCGATAGATTCTGAACCACCCCTGATCCTCCCGAATGCAAGGGGGGCAGACCCCCTCTTCTTGTGGCCTACGCCGAATTCGAGAATCAGTAGGGGCAACCCTACGGTGATAAGTGCCACCACGTAGGGGATCAGGAAAGCCCCCCCGCCGTAACTGTATGCCATGTAACTGAATCGCCAGATGTTTCCGAGCCCTATGGCAGACCCCACTGCGGCGAGTAAAAACCCGAACTGGCTCTTCCACTGCTCCCTCTTCATACCCGATTCTCCTTGATCTACATGCTTCTCAATTATGCACGTCCTGGAATATAGTGTAAAACATAATGAATCTTTCGAGGGAAAGTCAATACACCGGTGGCAGACCCCCTAGTGGAGATAAGAGTCTGATAGGGAAACCAGGGGAGGGAGCATGGGTAGGATAATCGATCTCAGGAGCGACACTGTTACTCTTCCATCTCCCATGATGTTGGAAGCGATTCTCAGGGCCCCCCTGGGAGATTCGCACAGGGATGAGGATCCGACGGTACGGCAGTTGGAGGTTGAGGGGTCGGCACTCTTCGGGATGGAGGCAGGCCTCCTCCTCATATCGGGGACCATGGCGAACCAGGCTGCACTGTATGCTCACTGCCATACTGGAACAACCCTCATCGCATCCGTTCATTCCCATATTGTGAGGAAAGAGTCTTTATCCACTGCCCATATCTCCGGATGCGCTATCCATCCCGTCGAGACTGAGGATGGAGTCCTCGTACCTGATAAGGTGGGTAAAATTATTGGCATTGGGAGTATTAGTGTGTCTGCCGTAGCCATCGAGAATACCCTGAACGGACCGGGAGGAAGAGTGTATCCCTTTTCGTCTATGAGGGAACTACACGGGTTGTGCAGGAGGCATGGGATTCCTCTTCACGTGGACGGGTCGCGTATATTCAACGCCATTGTGGAGGAGAAGGTAGAGGCGAGAGATATTGGGAGCTATTGCGATTCTCTGGCTTTTTGCCTATCGAAAGGGTTGGGGGCGCCCATGGGTTCGCTCCTTTTGGGAAGTAAACTCTTCATCGAGAGGGCCAAATCCGCCCGGAACCTCATGGGGGGAGGTATGCGTCAGGCAGGGATAGTGGCTGCCTGTGGGCTATTCGCGATCCACCATAACGTAAATCGCCTCAAGGAGGATCATGAAAATGCCCGCCTCTTCGAAAGAATTATCAGGGAAGAGGGGGGTGTCGAGATCGTAAACGAGCCTGTGGAGACGAACATGGTCCTGTTTTCCGTTGAGGGGGTCCTTAATTGTGAGGATTTCGGTCGGGGACTCGGGGAAGAGGGTATCCTCCTGGACATGAGACGCGCTCCACTGATCAGGGCCGTGACGCACCTGAACCATTCGAGGAAAGAGATTGAGTATGCCGGGAGGAAGGTCGCTGGCTTTTTGAGGAGGGATCCTGGGAATTGATTGTATTAAGACGCGGCCATGGAAGGAGAAGAAGACTGTTTTTTCAGGAGGCGGATGAAGGCCTTCACGCATTCCGGGTCGAACTGGGAACCTGCGTTATTCACGAGTTCCTGTAGTGCCTCTCTCTTCGTGAGGTTCTTTCTGTAGGACCGTTCAGATGTCATGGCATCGAAGGCATCTGCTACGGACATGATCCGGGCTTCGAGGGGGATGGCATCGCCCTTGAGCCCATCGGGGTATCCTTCTCCAGAATAGCGTTCGTGGTGATGACGCACGCCGGGACAGAGGCGCTTTAAAGAGTTGAGAGGTTTTATGATTTTCTCTCCGATTACAGGATGTGTACGTATTACCTCAACCCATTCAAGTGGAAGGGATGGAGCGGGGTTGTGGAGGATCGTGTCGGGGATTCCAATTTTTCCTATATCATGGAGCAAAGCGGCATCCCGGACAGTTTTCACTCGATCTTCCGAAACCCCCATTTCTATTGCTATCCCCTCGGAAAACTCGGTAACCCGTGCAGAGTGTCCCTTCGTGTATTTATCCCTGGCTTCAACTGCCGCCGCAAGGGCTGCGATGCTTTCGAAATAATTCTGTTCCATAGTATCCCGAAGGTCTGCATTTTCCAGGGCAACCGTTATCTGCGCTGCCAGGTTCTGGAGGAGGAAGATGTCATCGATGCTAAGTTTTTTCTTCCCGTCTATTCCATCAACTCCAACCCCTCTGTTTTCCTGGATCTTACCCATGGAGATGGTAAGGGCGCCGATCGTTTTCTGGGATTTAATGAGGGGAACGGAAATGCTGTCCCCTGTAAAATCGATAAATTCTTTGAACCTCTCAATGGAGTTAGACTGGGACTCCTTGACAACACTCAGGGGCCGTCCCGCTTCTATCACTGACCTTAGAACCTCGTCTGCTTTCTCAAGGAATATTTCGACTTCGGAACGGTTGAACCCCACATTGGCGATAATTTTGAAATCTCCATCAGGCGTAAGGGTGGTGATGATTCCTTTGTTGAAATCGAGCATTCCGATAATGCTTGAGAGATACACAGAAAGAAGCCTGTCCAGTTCCAGGGGAGATTCAACGGCCTGGCTCACCAGGTTGAGCAGTTTTTGGACCTGGGCCTTGGACCTCTCCAGTTCCGATACGCTCAACTGGAGTTTTTCCGTGATATTGTTGAAATTTCTCGCGAGGTCACTGATCTCACTGTGAGTGTCTTCGTTGATCCGTTTTGAAAAATCACCTGATACTACAGCCTTCATGTTATTCACTGTTCCCATTATTGATTTAACGATCGACTGGAGAATCATGAATCCCGCGACCCCAAGAATCATGCAGAAGAAAATGAGGGAAATAATCTGAACCGTCTTTGTTTCCAGTTTGAAGGAGAAGTAGAAAAGAAGGTAAATGGAGACGAGCATGGGGATGATGAACATCACTGCGAAGGCGGTGGTGAAACGGCGAATGAGGGTATTTTTGCTCTGATCCTGCCCGTGCTCGATACTATCCATTGAAGACATGCCTCCTAATGGAAAACATCGGAAAATAAGGGGGAAAACTTGAATCAGCTGGGTAGATAATAAATCAGGAAAATGCTCAGGTACTGGGAAAGTCACCCGGGTATTTACGTTTTGTTTCCTCCGCTTCCTGGAGGAGGGTCCTTTTAAAGATCCTCTCCTTGATCTTTTTCACATCGTCAGAAGGAGAGGGGAGTTTGGAAATCCAGTTTCTTCCTTTAAGAATGAAGGTGGATCCCCCAGAGATGAGGCGCTCTACGGTGCCACCGCATTCCGGGCATGTTTCTAGAGGAGAGTCTGAGATCTTCTGAAACTCTTCGAAGGTCCCGCACTGTTCACAGCTGTACTCGTAGGTTGGCATCGATCAATCTCCTCTCGGATAATTTCGCAATTATAGCACAATAATCGTCCGAAGTCCTTCGTCCGACGGAAACTGACAATTCAGAATTCCGGATTCAGAATTCCGAAAAAAACCGGATGTTTGCCATGCTGTTGTTTCGGGTCTCGCATTTCGAGAGAGTTTTTTCTCTGATCTCTGAACGCGGAACTCTGAACTTTTTTATTGTTTAAGGATCTCTTTTTTGAGGTCTCTGTCAGCCGGGTGCTCCCCGAACCAGATTTTGAAGAGCGCCCCCATGAAATCTTTTCCCTGGATAGTCCCCTTTAACTCCCCCTTGATATTCACTTCTGTGCCCATCCCGGGAAGATATGTGAGAATTACCTCTTCTCCCTTTTTAACGTCCGAGTCGAAGAAGGAGTTGAATGCCTGGATCCTGACTTTCAGGCCCTCCAGTTTATTCCCTGAGTTTGCTTGAAACCCCTCGTTCCACCCGTCTATCAGCTTCTGTTTCCCCACTTTGGAGTAGAGAAAGTGCATTACCATACGTTTTGGTTCATCCGATTCAATTACCGATTTCGCATCCACCCTCTTTTTTCCCGTGTAAAGGGCACCGATGTAAATTTTTATCCTCAAGAATGTCTTGGTCCGTATCCCCGCCCCTGAGAGATGAAGGGTTTTCCCGGAGATATCTATAGTATCTGGAAGAGTTACACCTCTTATTTCCAGCCCAACGGCCGGGGTTGCCAGGGCAAGTATCAAAGCGGAGCAAAGTAGGAGCAGGAACCTTTTATTCATAATAT
Organism: uncultured bacterium; assembly: GCA_964432685.1. Classification (GTDB taxonomy): domain Bacteria; phylum Desulfobacterota; class Deferrimicrobia; order J040; family J040; genus CAYSOQ01. The sequence goes on along the minus strand of CAYSOQ010000073.1, from coordinate 326 downwards.
CCCCCGATAACATTTCCCCCAGTCTAACTGGATTTGGTGAAACATGAAACAGGCAATTATTGATGGATGGTTGTTTCGTGTTTCGAGTCTGGTGTTTCGGGTTGACAGGGAACTGGGATCTGGAAACAATAATTAATAGATGGTAGTCCGAAGTCCTATGTCCGACGGTAAAATTATCAGGTGGTAAGTCCGAATTCAGGATTCCGAATTCCGAGGAAAAGCAATAATAGTTCCAAGATCAAAGTTCAAAGGAGAGCGGATAAGCACGAAATACTAAGCTCGAAACTTTAAACAAATATCAAATTCAAAATACAAATGTTCAAAAC
>CAYSOQ010000072.1:0-6336 GCA_964432685.1 uncultured bacterium | reverse complement strand
CACCCCAGACGTGTTACATGTCAAACCTGTCGCCTGGTAGGTTCTTATGGAGAATGCCCCCTCTCCTCACCAGGAATGCGACTTCAACGCCTCCTTCCGTAAGCCATAGGGACAGATCCTTCAGGTGCTCCTCCGCACCGCTGCAGAGGGGGGCGTTTGTAACGATCATGAGCTTCAAGGGGAGTGCCTTGATGTCCAATGCCCTCCCGCCTACCAGCTCTTAGAGTGATCCAGGTTCCCCCGGAACCATTCGATTGTCTTCTTTAAACCCTCTTTCAGCGAGTATTGAGGGGAAAAATTAATTAGTTCTCTCGCAAGGGTGAGGTCAGGTTTCCTTCTGGTGGGATCGTCTTTCGGGAGTTTAGTGTGAATGAGGGAGGAACCGGACTCGATCAGTTCATTTATCATCCCCGCGAGTTCGAGAATTGAGATTTCCTCGTCACTTCCCAGATTTATCACCACATTATCCTGGTCAAGATTGAATGCGACGCGGTAGATTCCTTCGATTAAATCGTCCACGTAGCAGGGGCTCCGGGTCTGTTTCCCATCTCCATATATGGTGATGGATTCCCCCTTCAGGCACTGGGTTATGAAGTTCGAGATCATCCGGCCGTCATCAATTCGCATCCTGGGCCCGTATGTGTTGAATATGCGGATGATGGCGATGTCGAGTCCGAACTGTTTCTGATAGATGTAACTCAAAGTCTCAGCGAAGCGCTTCCCCTCGTCGTAGCAGGACCTGGGCCCTATCGAATTCACGTTTCCCCAGTACGATTCGGGCTGGGGGTGGACGAGGGGGTCTCCGTAAATCTCCGAGGTGGAGGCCATAATGAACTTCGTGTCGTAGGTAGCAGCAAGGTCAAGCAGGTTCTTAGTCCCGAAGGAGTTCACCATTGCTGTTTCCAGGGGAAACCAGGAATAGTGCACGGGAGAAGCGGGGGATGCGAAGTGGAAAATGTAATCGGGAGCCTCGTCGATCTCGAGGGGGTTGCTAATATCGTGATGAATGAAGGTGAATTCTTCCGCACGGAAGAGCCCCTTCATGTTGTTTCTTCTCCCCGTGAGGAAATTATCAATCCCGATGACCCGGTGCCCTTCCGTGATAAGCCGTTCTCCCAGATGGGACCCCAGGAAACCGGCGATTCCTGTAATTACACATGTGCTCATATTTCTCCCCCGTTGCCTTATTCTTTTTCTCCCCCGAAACGGAGGATATAATACTTCAGAAAAACCCCGAACGATTCGGTTGCACAAATCAACAGGCCCCTTCTGCCGTCCATGAAACCCCTTCGTACGAGATACCTGTACAGGAAGGTGTAGATAGGCCTTACTGCTATATCGAGAATTGACGCCTCTCTTCCGCTTTCCCTGTACTCCTTAGCGTTTAAGATAGAATAATCGATGGTTCTTTTCAAGAAGGATCGAATGTCCCATGGGGGGATGTGGATAAGCTTTCCTTCGAGTTTGGCCTTCTTCCCTTCCGATTCGAAATGCTCGTGAATGTAGGCTCCCACCCACCTTCCCCTATTCCTGTCGTAGAGCCTTGGTTTGTAATCTGGATACCATCCGGAATGGAAGACCGGTTTCCCCAGGAAGTGAGTCAGCCTTGGCATTTCGAAGCAGGAATATTCACCCCACGATTTTTCAGATAGAGATTCTATCTCATCTGCCAGTTCCTCAGAAAGGAATTCGTCACTATCAATCTCAAGGATCCAGTCGCTTTTGGCGAGAGTCATTGCATATTCCTTCTGTTTACGGTAACCATCCCACTCACGGAAATAGGTCTTCACACCCAGGCCTCTCAGAATTTCTACCGTATTATCCCTGCTTCCTGAATCGACTGCGATGACCTCTTCTGTCCACGACACGCTTCTGATACACCTCGAGATGTACTCTTCGTTATCCTTGCAGATCAATATGGTGGAAATAGGAGGCCTTTTCATACCTTTTCAAAAAACTCCTTCGCCATACTGGCAATTTCTTCCGGGGTGATCGACTCCATGCACATCGGTTTTTCCCTTTCTGATGGTTCGCATTCCTCGAAAAAACGCTGCCTGCAGGGGCTGCAGGGAAACTCCTTATACACCACTTTTGAGTTTTTTCCCCAAGGTCCAAATTTCACCGGGGACTGTGGCCCGAAGAGGGCGATAAGCGGTGTCCCGAGGGCGGCTCCTAAGTGCATGACCCCGCTATCGTTGCAGATAAGGAGGGAGCATCTCTTGATGAGGGCCATAGACTGGCGCAGGTTGGTCCTACCCGCGGCAACGAGAGGAGGGGGGTGGATGCCCTGAATGAAGGGATCCAGCAGGCTTACGTCTCCCGGGCCTCCTAATATCAAGGTTTTAACGCCGTGGCTTTCGCCGAGCCGGCGGGAAACTTCTATGAAGTTTTCCTCGTGCCACGACCTCTCCCTGACGGCGGTGAAGGGGTGAATCCCAAGCACGATATCATCTCTTCTGATTCCCCCACCTGCGAGAAATGAGTGTGCAAATTCCTCCTCGGCAGGGCTAAGCCAGGCCTCCAGGTAATCATCCAAGATTTTCACCCCGTCGGCCCTGAGGATATCGAGAAAATTCTCCACCTCGTGCTGGTCGTGGCGGTAGGGCACTTTACTGCTCAGGAGAAATCCTCTGCTCTCCGTGTCGAAGCCGATCCGCTCCCGGGCACCACTCAGCCGCCCAATGATGGCGCTGCTGAGTGAGCGTTTCAGAACGTAAGCCTTGTCGTAATTATTCGATCTGAGCGACCTTATGAAGGCGATTTTAGAGGAGAGGGATCTGTGTTTCCCCCTGCTGTCGGCGTGGATCGTGGGGGGATCGTAGACAATCAAATTATCCACATAAGGAATCCCTTGAAGCACATCCGAGGAATAGGGGGCGACAACAAGGTCGATATTCCCATCAGGGTTGGCGTAGCGAAGATTCCTGAGGAAGGGGACGGTGAGAATGGTGTCTCCAATAAACCTGTAGCGAATTACGAGAATATTCATGGTCAGCTCGTGTACCGGCGCGATATTTCTTTTGTGGACTTCCACTTTTTGTGAAACCAGAAGTAGAGTTCAGGCGATTTTTGAACTTTCTCTTCGAGCCTCTTAGAGTATTCATCGAGGATTATTCTTTCAGCGTCCTCATCATTTTCTGCCTGAGAGTAGTCAATGGGTTCCTGTATCTCAATCACCAGTTTCCCATCATTTCTCCCTGCGAAACCAGTTGTCACGGTGGAACCCGTCCGATAGGCGAAGCGGGCAGGGCCGGAAGGAATAGAGCTCGGGTATCCGAAAAATGTGCCAAAGTATCCATAAGGGCCCGCGTCCTGATCGTTTAAAATAATGACAATTTCCCCTCTTTTCAAACTCTTGTAAATACTGTACCCTCCTCCCGGGTCGTCCCTGAATCCTTTTATAGTGATGAGCCTGTTCCCGTATTTTTCGCGGATCCTGTTGAACTCTTCGTTCAAGAGAGGGTTGCGCAACGGTTTACCCACAACATTCATGTGGATTCCCATGTTCCCGAGGATGTACCCGCAGGCAAGAAAATTTCCCATGTGAGCGGTAAGCACCATAACTCCTTTTCCCGAGCCTGTCTCTCTCTGGAGAATTTCCAGTCCATGAATTGATTTTGTTTCTGAATTTCTTACGATAAATTCAGATTTAATGATTTCGGCTATTGTACGCCCCAGTTCTTTATAGCAACATATGACCAACTTGCTCAACTCTTTCCCGGAAAGGGTTTTTCCGAAAGCTGCCTGAAGATTTACCTCAACAATCTTTTTTCTTATTCCGAAAGCACAGGCAATGCGCGCAGGAATCGTAAGTACCCGCTGCAGCAGCCCAATCGGAAGAGTGGATAAAAAGGAATATGTGAGCTTGAAGAGTAAATATTCGATATAATTACTTGATTTTGCCATCTTTCCTCGAGGGTGGTAAGGAATTCTTTGCCAGGAACAATTATACCAGATAACCGTATCCAGAATTAAACATTTTTCCGGAGTATTCTTTGAGAATCCTCATTGTCAAGCTTAGCGCTTTCGGGGATATTGTTCACGCCATCCCCGCTGTGAACAATATACACAAGGCTATCCCCCATGCAGAACTATTCTGGGTAGTGGATTCGCAATTTCAAGAGCTGCTAAAGGGATTATCCGCTCTTTCCGGGATTATCCCTCTTCCCATAAAAGAGTTAAAAAAACAGAAGGATTATCACATTTTAAAGGAAGGGCTGAGGGCGGCCTGGGAGATGAAGGAACGAAATTTCGACACCTGTATCGATATTCAGGGCAATATAAAAAGCGGGGTTATCTCATACCTTTCTGGAGCCGATGCCTGCTTCGGTTTTGCCCGAAATGGAGTTCGGGAAAGGGGAAATCTCCTCTTTACCAACAGGAAAATTTCTCTCCATAATGAGGACACACACATTTTTCAGAAATCGATGCGTGTGATTCATGGTGCCCTCGGGATTCCCATGGAAAGGGAACCGGGATTCCCCGCTGTGACCCCTGACGCAGAAGCTCTGGGTAGAGTCAGGGAGAAAATCCCTCTCCACGAAGAGGGCGCAGGGATCGCAATTCATCACGGCACCACATGGGAAACAAAGAAACTTTCCACCGAGAAATGGTCCCGTATGATCGATGGGGCATTTTCCCGATTCGGTGAGAAGAAAATTCAGTTCTATCTTACATGGGGGAACCGCGACGAACTGGAGGCGGCGGAGGCGATCGCTTACAGATTGACAGGGAGAAGGAAGAGGTTGGCCATAATCCCGGGGCTTTCAATAGGGGAACTGGCCGCGTTTTACTCTCTCATGGACCTTGTAGTTGGGCCCGATACAGGCCCCCTCCACCTTGCCGCGGCTGTGGGGGCGAAGACACTTTCTTTTTACAGGGCCACCAAGGGTACAAGGAATGCACCCCAGGGTTCCAGGCACAGGTTTCTCCAGGCGGAAGTCGATTGCACCGCATGTTTGAAGAAGAGCTGCAGAGACAGCCATTTATGCGAAGAAAGCCTCAATGTAGACGATTTTATCAACTATATGGGTGAACTCCTGGAAGGACGCCTTGAAGATTGACCGTCGGGTTTTCCTGAAACTTTCGATAGGAGCTGGTATCCTCGGGTACTTCGGATACAGGCTGCTCCACCGAATTTTTCCATACCATTTCATCTCGAAAGAGGAGAAAAAGACCCTCTCTTCTTATCTCGATACGCTTATTCCAGAGGATTCCATGCCTTCAGCGTCCCAGGCGGGGGTTCCAGTCCGGATATGGGATATGGCTGGAAAAACAAAGGATTACAAAAAATTATTGATAGATGGCTGCAACTGGCTTGACTGGAAAGCACGGAAAAAAGGGGGAAAGAATTATTATTCTCTAAATGAAGAAGCACGTAGAAAAATCGTTGCCATTGCGGTTTCCAGTAAAAAAGGATCCCTCCCAAGCGTGTTTTTCAACAGGACCCGCTACGATGCATATTTTTTATATTATGGGAATAAAGCGGCCTGGAAAGGGCTGGCGTACCACGGCCCTCCCCAGCCCGGTGGATTTCCCGATTATGATATCCCGCAAGGAGGGTCGACGTAATGGGGGCTAAGGATTTTGACGTCATTATCATCGGGGCAGGGGCAGGAGGCGGGGCAAGCGCCTGGGCACTCACCCGACACGGTTACTCGGTCCTACTCCTCGATGCAGGCCCTTTTTACAATCCGGAGAAAGATTACAGACTGGACAGGCCGGGATGGGAGCAGTCAAAGTTTCCCGACCGGACTAAACATGCAGGGAGGTACACATTCGGGGAAATGCAAAAGCTGGATGAGGGTTTGAAATCGCTTTTCTCGTGGAACCACATATCGGGGAAGGCGAATGAGACGGGCCGGAGAATGCCGAACAAGTACCATCATATGAGAGGGATCGGGGGGAGTACCCTGGTATTTTCCGGGGAGGCCCACCGGCTCCATCCGGGGGCGATGAAGATGAAGAGCACCTTTGGGTTGGGAGCCGATTGGCCCCTGACGTATGAAGATCTCGAACCCTTTTATTGTGATGCAGAAAAGATTGTAGGTGTGGCAGGTCCGACAGGTAACGGAGTGAGGTTCCGGAGCGAGCCCCATCCCCCTCCACCTCCTCCCCCCTCCCACCGGGGCCGCAAAAACAAAGAAGGCGGTGGAGAACTTGCTGTAGCTGATAGATGGTCACAATACTTAAGAGGAAATACTCAACTTCTCAATGGTATTGAACACAGTGCCGGATATGTTGATGCGCAACATGAATCTGTGCGTAAACACGCGCGCCACACCGCCGATTCTGATCCTCGGCGGCGACGCCGAGCTGCTGGGGTGGACCGCGCGC
>CAYSOQ010000071.1:0-6344 GCA_964432685.1 uncultured bacterium | reverse complement strand
TCCCCCAAAGTCATTTCGGAGTCTCCCGAAGCCACATTGGCGTGCCCCACGTCGATACAGATGCCCACCTTGTCAGAAGGAAAACTTTCTGCAATTTCCATTATGGCCTGCGCAGTTCCAGAACCGGTTGTGCTGTTTTCTATTGCCACCACAACCCCCTGCGGGACCGAATCGAGAAGACGATGAATGCTCTCAATGAGGAGAAAAGTCCTCTTCCCCCCGCGTTCCTCAGAGGGGAGAGACCCGTGAACAACGAGTACGCCTCCCCCGGAATGCTCCAGAAGCCTGGCGGCAGCTGCGGTCTCTGCGATTGTCTTCTCCCTGGTCTCCCGGTCCTCCGTGGATAGGGAGAGCCATTTGTCACGCCGGATGTCTTCTATATGAAGATAAAGGGGGAAATGGACTGAACGGATAGAAACCCCGTGGTAGTCACACGACTCGAGAATGGAATCGATGAATTCCTCGTCCCGGTAAGGAAAATGCGGGTTCACTGCGAAAACCTCTATGTTCCTGATGCCGCAACCCCTTGTAATCTCGATGAAGGAACTGTTGAAATCGTGATATACAAATAGGTGAGTCGATAAGGAAATATACATGATACGAGGATTTTATATGATTGTTAGCCCTTTTTGGAGGATAAAAGTTCTAATTTTCACATTGGTGTGTTTCGGGTCCACCCTCCTTTCTCCAGGGGAGCTGCTCTCTGCTCCAAAGCCAGGTGAGAAAAGCGGGATATATGATTCAGAGAGAGGGTCGGAGGCGATTCTTCCCGTTGCATCCCGCCTCTTCAGGGGGGGGGATATCCGTGAGCTGGGGCAATTCCTTTCGTCCCGCTCCTTTCCCGGTAAGTTCAAGGATTTCGAAAATTACCTGCGGGGTTTCACCTCCCTTGAAAAAGGAGACCTGAAGCGGGGGAGCTACTATCTGGGAAAACTGTATGAGAATCACAAGGGGAGCTTCTTTTCCAGGTATCTCTCAGTAGATCTCGCCTACAGACATCTAATGATGGGCGATGTGAAAGGGGGAGAGAGGTTTCTCAAAGGTGTGAGTGTCAGGCCAGAAGCCTATTACGAGGGGTCCAGGTTCCTTTTTTCAAGGGGTTTTCTACTCCTGGAGGGAGGGAATACCCATGAGGGTCTCTCCCTCCTGGTAGAATGTGTCTCCCGCTACCCCGGTACTGACCCTGCACGCCGTGCCGAAGGGGTGCTTCTTCGAAAATTTACAGAGAAAGGGAGTAAGTCCCTGAAAGGCAACAGGACAGCGCGCCTCGCCCTCACCCTCGGGATATCACTCAAGGCAGAAGGGAAGGTGAAAAAGGCGGTTCATCTACTCTCCCTCTGGAAGGAAAAAACTGCCGGGAGATTGAGCAGTGAGTTGGAGTTTGCGCTCGCAGAAGCCTTAAGGAGGTCAAACAGGTATACAGACGCCATAGAGTTGCTCCTAAAACCGCTTAGAGGAGCACGCCCGGGGCTTGAGGCAAAGAGGAAATTTTTTGCCGGTCTCTACCGCTGGTACATGGGGGATGGGGAAGGAGCAAAGGGGATTTTCACTGAGGTAGTGAAGAAGTTTGATGGCACCCTTGAAGGATACAGGAGCGCCTACAACCTGGGCCGTTTGTATGAAGAAGAAGGGGATTTTAACAGGTCCCAGGAATATTATGAGTCAGCTGCGAAATCCCCTGATACAAGGTGGGGGAGGGAAGGTTCATTCCGCCTGGGCCTCTCCCTCTTTATTTCAGGAGATTATAGCGGTGCGGAGAAAGTTTTTTCGAGAAATGCCAGGATGTTTTCCGAAGAGGGGCCCCACTACCGCAACCTCTTTTTCTCGGCCTACAGCCTGGAAAAGAATGGGAATAGGAGGGAGGCGGAGAAAATATACGAATCGATCCTCCAGTCTCAGCGGGGTGGCCTTTACTTTTTCCAGGCACTCAAAAAGCTGGAATCCTTCCCTGGATGGGGATTCTTCTCTTCTTTTTCACTCGACCGCTTCACTTCTCTAGATCTCCTAAAGTCCATGGAAAAGGAGGCAGAGGGGAGGGGGGAAAAGGTGAAAATTGCGCGTGCCCGGGAGTTTCAGGAACTGGGATTGCTTTCCTTCTCGAGGGAAGAACTAAAGGGGTTGGAAGGCTCGAAGGAGAAGGGTCTTTCCCCCCTGGGCCGCCAACCCGGGGTGGTAAGAGCCTACGCAGCCGGGGATTTCAGAAAGGCTATACGGTTGTCCACAGCCGGAGAAGTTGGTCGGGGCACCCTCCATTATGTAAAGACCCCGGAATATTTTGCATATCCTATCCTCCCTTTTGCCGAGAGGGGCTCTCCCTCTTTTCCTGATCCGTATTTTATTCACGCCATAATGAGGCAGGAATCCGCATTCGACGAGGCGGTCGTCTCGAGCGCTGGAGCTGTGGGGCTAGGTCAGATCATGCCTGAAACGGGGAGGCGCATCGCAAGAGGCCTGGGTGTAAAAAAGTACAAAAAGGAGATGCTCTTCAATCCTATTGTGAACTACAGATTTTCCAGGGCCTACCTGAAATCCCTCATTCTCGTAACTGGTGGAGATCTTGTCAGGGTGGCTGCTTCGTACAATGCTGGAAGAGGGGCGGTGAAAAGGTGGGGGAAGGGGCATGGAAGTGATCCTTTCCTTTTTCCGGAGTTAATCGGGTACGAAGAGACGAGGATGTACGTGAGGAGAGTTTTTTTGAATTACCTTCACTACCTTGAATTGTACGGGAAGGGGTGGGGACGCCATCAACTCATAAAGAGTGGATCAGGGAAAGGTACTTTGTGAATTTCTCGATCCTCAGAGAGATCCTCTCCTTCTCCTCTCTACAGGAATCCTCTTCCCTGTAAAGCCGCAGGAGTTCTTCAAACATTTCCCCCTGGTCATCCTCAGTTCCACAGTGGATCATGATATCAACGGATGCTTCTGTTGCGAGCCTCACATATTCCTCACATTGAAAACAGGAGCGAACCGCACCCATGGAAAGGTCGTCGGAGATAACGACTCCCTGGAATCCCAGGCTTCCCCTCAAGAGATCTCTTACAATTTTAGCCGACAGGGTGGCGGGAAAGGTATCGTCGAAGGACGAGTAGAGCACGTGTGAAGTGAGTATCGCGGGGAGTCCCTGGTTTACCCCGTAAATGAAGGGCCGAAGGTGGGCCCTTCCAAGTTCCTCCTCGCTTATGGCCGTTCGTGGTAGGGTCACGTGGGAATCTTCCCTGGTCATCCCGTGGCCCGGGAAATGTTTCATCACCGGGCAGATTCCTGCCGATACGAGGCCTCCTGCATATTCAAGGGAATATTTGGTAACAGTGTCAGGATCTCTCCCGAAAGATCTGTCTCCAATCACCATGTTCCTTTTTTCCGTGGCCACGTCCATCACGGGAGACAGGTTCACATTCAATCCCAGGGAAGCGAGTGCCTTTCCTGTCCTCACGGCGAGAGACCTGATTGTCCCCGGTTGTTTCTCCTCCAGACGGGCCATCTCCGCTGCGGAGGGTTGGTTGGGTGCACCTGTGGGCGGGATACGTTGGACCCTTCCCCCCTCCTGGTCGACCATGAGAAGGGGAAGAGGGAAGCAGGAGTAGTCCCTCACCTGCTTCACGAGCTGGGAAAACTGCGAGGGAGACTCGTAATTATCTCTGAAGAAGATCACCCCTCCGCACAGGCCCTCTTGCAGCCATCTCCGGAACTGTCCAGTCATTGCTTTTCCCGGGAATGAGAGGACGATCCTTTTCCCGCTCAGCCTGTGATCAGTCTGGGTCATAATGTCACTCCTATCTCTCCCCTGATATCCAGGGAATCCCTCAATCCGTCCCCCACAAAGTTGATGGAAAAGACCAGGAGCATGATGGCGACCCCCGGGACAGTGGTCAGGTGGGGGGCCACGAAAAGGAAGAACCTCCCCTCGTTGATCATGGATCCCCAGCTTGGAAGGGGAGCCTGGACCCCCAGGCCAAGGAAACTGAGGCCTGCTTCCGCCACGATGGCCCTTGCTACCCCGAAGGTTGCCTCGATGATAATGGGAGAGAGGGAATTTGGGAGAAGGTGTCTCATGAGGATCCTTCCTGTTGGGCATCCCGATGCTTTCGCTGCCATAACGAATTCAGATTCCCTTAATTTCATGATCTGCCCCCTCACTATCCTCGCATAGCCTACCCAGCCTATGATCGATAGGGCGATGATGACATTCTTGAGTCCCGGTCCAAGGACTGCTGCCATCCCAATTGCGAGGAGTATTCCGGGGAAAGCCAGGAAGATGTCCGAAACCATGATGACTACTCTGTCTACGGTTCCTCCGAGGAACCCGGACAGCCCTCCGATAAGGACCCCTACCAGGAGGGAGATCGTTACTGCCGCGACACCTGCTACGAGGGAGACCCTCGAACCGTAAAGAGTCCTGCTGAGGATGTCTCTCCCCAGTTTGTCCTGTCCCAGGATGTGCGTAACCGAGGGAGATTTCAGGCTTCCAGAGAGGTCCTGGGCAAAGGGGTCGTGAGGTGAAATGGCCGGGGCAAATAGGGCAGAAAAAAGAAAAAGCGTACAGATTGCGAGGCCCAGTAGAACGCTCTTCTTACCCAGGAAACGTTTCGAAAATGTCTTGTTGATTCTACCCTTCCTACTCATAACGGATCCTCGGGTCAAACAGAGCATAAACAATGTCTGTGGCAAGGTTTACAATGACGTAAAACAGGGCGATGAAGAGGACGCAGCCCTGGACAAGGGGATAATCCCTTCCGTTGATTGCATTGATTGTGAGTCTTCCAATGCCGGGCCAGGAGAAAATGGTTTCTGTGATGATGCTTCCCGAAAGGAGCGCCCCGAACTGCAGCCCCAGGACGGTCAAGACGGGGATCATGGAATTCTTGAGTACGTGAAAGAGCACAACCCTTCTCTTTGGGACCCCCTTGGCAGATGCGGTCCTCACATAATCCTGGGTCAGTTCGTCGAGGACTGATGAACGGATGAGTCTCGTGAGAATTGCCGCCATTCCCATACCCATGGTAATGGCGGGGAGGACGATGTGGCCGATCCCACCTCGGCCTGATACTGGAAAAAGGTCGAGCTTGATGGAAAAAAGCAGGATGAGGAGCGGGCCCAACCAGAAATTGGGCATGGAAAGGCCAAGGAGAGAGAAGAGAAGAGACGAGTTGTCGAGAATTGAATCTTTTTTTATTGCCGAAAGTATCCCCGATGGAAAGGAGATGAAAATAGCTACCATGATGGACGCGAGGGCCAGTTCCAGGGTTGCGGGGAACCGCTGGAGTATCTCCCTCATTACCGGTTTCCCGCTCCTGATGGATGTGCCTATGTCTCCCTTTGCGATTCCCGTCAGGTACCTTCCGAACTGTTCGTGGAGGGGGAGGTCCAGGTGGAGGTGCCTTCTTAGTTCAGCCCTCTGGGCAGGCCTGGCACTCTCTCCCAGCATGATTTCTACGGGATCGCCGGGGATGAGGTGAACGAGCAGGAACACGGCTGTAACCACGCCCATGACAACAGGCAGGGTAGTGGCAATCCTTTTCAGGAAATATAATTTCATTTTCCCTCGATCCAGCAATTCTCCAGGGGTTTCAAGGATTCATCAGGAAAAAGAGTAAATCCCTTTATCCTCTTATCCCTGACAAGAATATTCTTGTTGAACCAGAGCCCGACGATTGGGAGGTCCCGCGCTACGATCTGTTGGACCCGTGAATAGATTGCCTTTCTTTTATCAGGATCCAGCTCTCTCCTCCCTTCTTCAAGGAGAGAGTCCAGACTTGTGTTTTTGTAGCGGTTCCGGTTTGCCCCCACAGGGGGTACGCTCTTCGAGTGGAAGGCGTAGAAGTAAATATCGGGATCAGTAATTCCAACCCAGGTGAGGGAATACATCTGGAAGTTTCCCCCCCTGATATCGTTGAAGAAGGTTCCCCATTCGTAGGAGCGTATTTTGACCCCTATTCCCACCTGCCTCAACTGTTCCTGAACTACCTGGGCTATTCGCCTCCTGAGCTCATTTTGAGAAGTTTTATAGGTGATCTCGAAGCGGGGTTCCCCCCCCGGCCCATCAGGATCCGGGAACCCCGCCTTGTCAAGAAGTTCCTTCGAGAGGGAGGGATTGTATGAGTATCGAGCTACCTTCTTCTCGTGGGCCCAATACATGGGTGCAATGAGAGTATTGCCGGGAATAGCCTGGCCCCTGAGTATTTTATCGATAATTTCTTCTCTGTTGATCCCATGGGCGATGGCCTCCCGCACATCTCTTCTTGACAGTATAGGGTCCTCAAGGTTGAACCCGATGTAGGAAAAATTGCTTCCTGGTGCTTCTTCGATTGCGAGGTTTTTCATCTTCTTGAGGGGAGGGAGGAGGT
>CAYSOQ010000070.1:0-6443 GCA_964432685.1 uncultured bacterium | reverse complement strand
AACCCCCTTCGTGGGTATGAATATTGTTAGCGAAAGAAAGGACCGTCTCCTGGTAAGAGTCATTATACTGGAGAGCTACCTCTGCGATAATTCCTTCCCGCTCACCATGTATGTAGATGGGTTTATTGAAGAGAGACCTTTTGTTCCTGTTCAGGTGTTCCACGAATGCCCGGATGCCTCCCTTGTAATAGAATTCGTTTGACTTTCCTGTACGCTCGTCGCTCACATATATCCTCAGCCCCCCGTTGAGGAAGGAGAGTTCCCTCAGTCTTCCTGAAATCACGTCATATGAAAAATCCGTCTCCTGGAAAATCTCCCCGTCAGGCTTAAATGTTATCGTAGTGCCACTCTTCCTCGTATTTCCTGCAGTTTTCAGGTCGTTTTCAGGCAGGCCCTTTCTAAATCTCTGTCTATATATTTTCCCGTCCCTGCGCACCTCGAGGTTGAGCCATTCTGACAGTGCGTTCACAACGGAAACCCCAACACCATGTAGACCCCCCGACACTTTATACGTGTCGTTGTCAAATTTCCCCCCGGCGTGGAGTGTTGTGAGAACTACTGTGGCAGCAGAGATCTTCTCCTCTTTGTGAAGTTCAACTGGTATACCTCTCCCGTTGTCATCTACTGTGATTGTTTCGTCCGTATTGATTGTGACAGATATTTGGGTGCAGTATCCGGCCACTGCCTCGTCTACGCTGTTGTCGACCACCTCGTACACGAGCTGATGTAGCCCGTAGGAGTCAGTACTCCCAACATACATAGCCGGCCGTTTTCTCACAGCCTCCAGACCTTTCAGAACCTTTATGTTTTCGGCAGTATATAAGTTTTCCCTTTCGTTTCGGGTAGTTCCGTCCTCAATGCCTTTGCTGGTCAATGGCTTCTCCTTGCTCCAATTTAAACTGTATAATTATACTACAGAACCGACCCTTTTTGAATCTCCAGGGCTCTAATATCTCCTTCGAATCCATCTTCGATAAGTTTTCTTTCAGTTGTTGTCAATATGGTTTGATACTTAAGTTGCTCGACGAGCTTGAGAAGGTTCCTCCGCCTGCCAGGGTCGATCTCAGAGGTGATATCATCCAGAAGGAGCAGGGGCCTCTGCCCTGTAGAGGCCCCGACAAGTTCCGCCTGTGCCAGCCGGAATGAAATTGCAACGATTCTCCGTATCCCCTGTGAGGCGTAATGTCTTCCATCTTTCCCCTTCACCAGGACCTTGAAATCGGCACGATGAGGTCCATATTCTGTCCTCCCCTGTTCCAGATCCCTCTTCTGTTTCGAATGAAATAGCTCTCTGTTGAAAGACATGTCTCCCTCCAGGTTGACCTCGCCTCCCCCCTCTATCTCCCGGAAGTATCTTCCCATGGGTTCCCTGAACTTTTCCAGGCATTCACAGCGTCTTTCTGCCATAGATTCTGACAGCCGCATGAACTCTTCGTCAAAATGATCGAGAATACCTCCACGTGATTTTCCCTCACGCTCAAGACGGAGAAGTTTGTTTCTCTGCCTAAGGCATCTCATAAACTCCAGCAGGATCTTCACGTGAAACGGTTTAACCATGGCAGCAGTCTGGTCGACCAGCCTCCTCCTGCCATGGGGTGTGGCAAATATATGCTGAATATCTTCAGGGATGAAGGCGACGCTCTTGAGCCCACCTGCGAATTCCTGAAATGAGTTTGCCCTCTTTCCTGCTTTGAAGGGCGTAATTCCTCCGCTCTTTTTAACCTGGATGGCGAGAGTGACTTCTCCTCTGCCATCTTTCACAATTCCCCTAACAGACGTCTCCTCCTCTCCCTTCATAACAAGGTGGCGTCCCCCGCTTTTCCTCAGAGGCCGGGCATAGGAGAGCACATAGACAGACTCTACGAGGTTTGTTTTCCCCTCGCCATTATCACCCCACAACACAGTGATTCCCTTAGTAAGATTAAGCCGAAGGTTCCGAATATTCCTGAAGTTCCTTAGTTCGAGATATGAGAGAAACATCCCCTAAACAGTGGTCCGGATTGGCATGACCACAGCGAGGAAATCTTTCCTCCCTTGAGGTTTGAACAAAACGGGTGACATTTCGTTTACAATTTCCATCACCAATTTATCTCCGCCGGATGCTGCTGCTACATCGAGGAGATAGCGGGCATTGAATCCTACTTTTATCTCCTCCCCTTCTACCTCTGCTTCGAAAAAGTCTTTCCCTTCTCCAAAGTCAGGGCTTGTTGATGTTACCTCAACTTCTCCTTCCCCTATTGCGAACAGTACTGTTTTCAATTTTTCCATTGCGATCACAGAAACACGTCGAAGAACGTCGGCAAACTGTTCCCTGTCAAAAGTCACTGTTCTCGTGAACGTTGAGGGAACAACTTCCCTATAGGCGGGAAATTCCGCTCCTATGAGCCTTACCATGATCTCGAAACCATCTCTCTCCGTACTGACAAAACTTTTGCTCAAAGACAAGCGCAGCTCTCCTCCGTCTCCATCTAAAATTTTCCTTATTTCCTGAATTCCCTTCCTGGGTACAATTATTCCTTCTGACAGCTTGTCCGGCAAGCCGGATACGGATTCCTCAACATAAGAAAGCCTGTGTCCGTCTGTTGCTACAAGCCGAAGAAACTCTTCTCCGTCACTCACTACCTTCTCCATAAACACACCAGTTGTTTCCGTGCGAGAATCTTCAGTAGCGACAAAGGGAATTACACGGTCGATCATAAACTTGAAGTCCCCTCCCTGTATGGAGAACTCCTCTCCTTTCTCTTTCCCCGGAAGTTCTGGAAACTCTTTTGCGGGAAGTCCTGCTATTCTGAACCTGCTCTTACCCGAGGTTACGGATAGATAACCGTTTTCCAAAAGTTCCAATGAAACCGTTTCAGTTGGAAGAACCCGTGTGATATCTAACATCTTCCTGGTAGGAACCAGGTATTCCCCCTCTCTCTTCACGTCTGCTTCTGTTACTCCTTTCATCACAATGTCCAGATCCGTTGCTGTAGCAAAGACCTTACCTTCTCTGGCAGACAAGAGGAAGTGTGAAAGTACAGGAATGGCATGACGTTTCTCAGAAACTCCCTGCAGTTTCACGAGCAGTGATTCAAAACTGTCTTTGCTTATAATCAATTCCATTCTGTTGTCCCCTTTTTTCTTAAGTATTCTAATATTATTTATAAGTTAATATCATAGTAGTAATAGTAGCTGTGTTTTTGTGTATAACTTCACAAATAGATAGATTAAAACATGCTTTTCCTTTTCTTGCATGTTGAAGGAAACTGCAAGTTCCAGTTGGTCTGTGGACAAAAGATGCTACTAGAAGATTATCCACATATCTACCTTGTTTATCAACAGGGATTCCAACAGTAAAGTCCCCTCTATATTTCGTCCAGAATTTCCTTTATTCTTTCGATTGCGATGGATGTCTGAGGATCTTCTAACAGGTTTTTCTTGATTTTCTTTATTGCATGCATCACGGTAGTATGATCCCTACCTCCGAATTTCTGTCCGATTTCTGGAAGTGACAGATCTGTGAACTGACGTACGAGGTACATTGCTATCTGTCTTGGGTATGTAATGACCTTGTGTTTTCTGCTTGATCGCATATCTGATATTTTTATCTGGAAATGGCTCGCTGTGGTTTTGATGATGAGTTCGGGAGATATGCTTTTCTTCCCGTCACTGAACATGTTTGATAGTACTTCCTTTGCGAGGCTAAGAGAGATGTCACGGTCCGTGAGGGATGAATAGGCATGTAATCTCTTCAGCGAACCTTCAAGTTCACGGATGTTTGACTTTATTGATGACGCGAGGAAAAAAGAGACTTCATCTGGAATACTCACTCTAAGTACCTCTGCTTTCTTTCGGAGAATTGCTACCTTGGTTTCCGTATCGGGAGGCTGGATGTCCGCGATAAGGCCCCACTCGAACCTGGAGCGCAGACGCTCTTCGAGATCTCGAATGTCCTTAGGGAGGTTATCTGATGTTACAACGATCTGTTTTGAGGAATTGTAGAGGTCGTTGAACGTATGAAAGAACTCCTCCTGAGTGCGCTCCTTCCCCGCGATGAACTGAATATCATCGATAAGAAGGATGTCAACGTTCCTGAACCGCTTACGGAACTGGTCTATTTTTTGAAACCTGATCGAAGTAATGAGTTCATTTGTAAACTTCTCTGAACTCATGTAGTTTACCTGTGACGAAGGGTTCGCGTTGAGAACCTGGTTTCCGATCGCGTTGAGAAGGTGGGTTTTGCCGAGGCCAACTCCCCCATAAATGAAAAGGGGGTTGTAATGTTTTGCGGGATCACTCGCAACAGCGGAACATGCGGCGTGTGCAAACTGGTTCCCCTGTCCCACCACAAAATTCTCAAATGAGTAGATGGGATTGATCACACTTTCCGCTCTTCTGTTTGTAGGTTTCTTCTTTTCAGGTGGGGACAATCTGGGAGTGAAAATCTCTTCTTCACGGAGTTCAGTGCTATCCGATATGAACCGCACCGAGACATCCTTCCCGAGTATTTCCCCTGAAACGAGTTTAAACTGATCGAGGTAATTTTCCTCGATCCACTCCTGAAAAAACCTGTGGGGTACCTCCAGGAGGAGCTGATTGTTTTCAAAGGCTACATACTTGAGGGGACGGAACCATGTGTCAATAACCTGCTCGGAAAGGTGTTCCTCGAGGGTACTGAGAATGTTTTTCCACAGGCTTTCTGCCAAAGATTACCCCCCCCATGTCCTATAAAACATAACCGAATTTCGGTGAATTACTGTAACAACGTACCTTTTTTTACCAACAGGCTTATCAACAGCTGTGGATAAATTTGTAAATATCTGTTTTCCAAGGGAAATAAAGACACTAAACTATGAGAAAACTCCATTTTAGCTCTCAGGACAACTAAAGTTATTTGAATTAGTTTACCCCGCTTGGATAAGAGTGAAAGTAGTTAGAAAAGTAGCACATGAAAAGATGGTTTTCAAGGATAAAGTGGAGAATATTATTCGAATGTGGGTTTAGTTCCAGGAAGCAAAAAAGATACGATTTCCTGTTGACTTTTCATGTAAATAAAAAATAAACTATATAACTTATTTGAATATGACTCGAGAAGAGGTGTGAGATGAAACGGACGTACCAGCCACATACCCTCAAAAGACTGAGGACTCACGGTTTCAGAAAGCGTATGTCCACCAGAGCGGGTAGAGCGATATTGAAAAGGAGGCGAGCGAAGGGGAGAAAACGGCTCGCCGTAGCGGTGAGCGGAAAACGGTAGTAAGATCCATGGACCGGTATTTTTCCTTCGGGAAGGAGCATAGAATACGGGCTCCCCATGAATATAAGGAAATAATTTCCAGGGGAAGCCGGATAGCTACTTCCCGCTTCACACTATTTATCCTCACACGGGGCGACAGTGAAAAACGGATCGGTGTTTCAGTGGGAAAGCGTGTGGGGAATTCGGTAAAGAGGAACAGGATAAAACGGCTCGTGAGAGAGGCGTTCAGGACACACAAGAACCGGATTTTACATGGGACTGACATAGTGGTCATCGTGAGGCGGATTTCTGGGAAGGAGAAGCTCTCAGATGTAGTAGAGGAGCTGTTTCGCGGATTGGAGAAAAGGGGAAAATGGATTTCCTGCGAAAAATAGTTAGCAGATTTGTGGTCGGGATTGTTTCCCTTTACAGAAACCTCATCTCTCCCTTTCTGGGACCACGGTGCAGGTTCTACCCCTCCTGCTCTGCCTACATGATAGAGGCGGTAAAGATGAATGGTCCCATTGTGGGCTTATCGCAGGGGTTGATGAGGCTCATGAAGTGCAATCCACTGTTCCAGGGCGGTGTGGATTATCCCAAGAAGGTGAAGAGATGTTAAAAAGAACGATCCTTGCAATGGCCCTATCCTTCGCAGTACTTCTGGTCTTCCAGATGTATCTGGAAAAACAGCAAAAGAAGGTAAACCCGGACAATTCCCAGACTGAAGTAGTGAAGAAGGAAAAGAAGAAACCTGTCGCCAGGGAAAAGGTTGTACCAGACAAGGCCGTAAGGACCCATCGAGTGGTAAAACCCTCAGCGAAGAGAAAGATTGCATCGGGGAGTCGGGTGCCTCCCAGGTCAATCACCATTGACACTCCCCTATATAAAGCGGTAATAACCACCGCGGGAGGTGGGTTTACACGGTTTGAACTCAAGAAGTATGCGGATCAGCCCGGGGAGACAGAGAAGGGGGTGAATATAATAGGTGCCGATGGGGAGGAAAATGTCCCATACGGTATCTTTACTGGAGAGACAAATCCTCCCATTCCACCTGAGATCGTATTTTCCACGAGTGCGGAATCGGTGAAAGTGGAGGGAATTGAACCGCGACAGGTAAATATGCTCTGGAGATCCTCTCATGGATTGGAGATAGTAAGATCCTATATGTTTCATGCGGATTCATATGTGGTTGAAATAAAAACAGAATATAGAAACGGAACGGGAA
>CAYSOQ010000069.1:0-6509 GCA_964432685.1 uncultured bacterium | reverse complement strand
TCCTGGTTGCGAAAGGTGCTCCACACATCATTCAACTCGACGATTCCTCGATTATTATCGAGGAATCGTCAGATTTATCCATCTCCGTCACCATCGATTTTCCCGGGACCCTGATCGGTGAACAAACGGCTTCCTTTGCGGTGACAGGGGAAACCTTCAAGAGGGAGATCGCCCCGGCTCGAACCTTCGTCCTCAAGGAGCAGATTGAGGGGCTGTGGTCTTCAGGCCTTGCCCTGGGTGGGTCTCTGGAAAACGCTGTCGTCGTGGACGGTCCAAAGGTAATGAACGCGGAGGGGCTCCGTTTCACAGATGAGTGTGCCCGTCACAAGGTACTGGATCTACTGGGCGATTTTTCACTCCTCGGCTTTCCCCTCAGGTGTTCCATAGTTGCAATACGTCCTGGCCATACCATCAACAGCACCGTGATTCGCGAACTTTCCAGGAAGATCCAGGAAAACATGGAAAATACGGGTCTTCAAAGGGAGCGGGTCATCACCGGAACAACCACAATCTGAAAAATTCCGAATTCAGAATTCTGAATCCAGAATAAAACTGGAACTCTGAACTGGTTTGGTGTTGCATTCCTGCATCACTCCGTTTACTATAGTTTAAAGAAAGATTCCATCAGACAGATACGGGTGATATGTGAAGCGATCCAGCCTTTTCCTTCTTGCCGTTTTCATATTGGTGACAATTTCGGCTGGCACTGCCGTCTCGAAATCCTACAATCTGAGCAAGATTGCAATCGACGAAGGGGAAGTCGCAGGTGCCCGGGCTGTCGTCTCTTTTCATCTCGCCAGCGGCTCATCCCCGGAGATGCTGGAAATGATAAAGAGCGGCATCGACGTGAAGTTCGAGTACGAAGTGGTCGTAGAGAGGGTGTACAGAGCATGGTTCAACCCCACAGTGGGGAAGATGAGGATTAAAAAGAGGATCAAGTACGAACCCATCCAGGATGAGTACACCGTCACGAGTTCCTCAAATGGAAACAAAGAGTTTTACCACGATCCTTTGAATGCCTCGAAAGCTTTTTTCGGGTACAACGGTCTGGTTATCCCCCTCGAAAGATCTGCGAAGAAGGGGGAACGCTTCGAAATATCCGTACGTGCCAGGCTGGACGAGGTTGAATTTTCTGACATCTTCCGCCACATCCCATTCGTGTCGAGCTGGTTCCAGGTGAAAACCGACTGGACCCATCTTAAGGTCAACGCGAGGTGAAGATGGAACGGGAACAAACGGACGTAATCATGGAAAAGAAAAAGCGGAAAAGGGAACGTATTCTTATTGCAGCCACTTTAGTTCTCGTCCTCATACTCACCGTCATCGAAGCGAACATGGCGAGTTCCATCACGGAAATTCCCCTCATGGGAAATGTGATCGTCTTTATCGTCATCAATGTGAATGTCCTTCTCATTCTCTTCCTTTTGTTTCTAGTATCGAGAAATTTTTTCAAGCTCTTCCTGGAGAGAAAGAGGAACGTCCTTGGATCGAAGATCCGGTACCGATTGGTTGTAACATTGCTCGTATTTTCCCTCGTTCCCATGGTCCTCTTTTTTTTCCTCTCCTATAAGCTCACCTCGTCGAGTATCAACAGGTGGATAGGTAAACAGGTGGGTGACGGCCTTAGGGGATCTTTGTCAATCGGGAGGGAGTACGTTACCCAGCAGGAGGCTCTATTAAAGGATTTTCTCCTCTCGGCGAAGGACAGGGTAGAGGAAGGGAAGCAAATTGCCCCCCGGGAAAGTCCCTGGGTCCCTGAACTGGTTGTGAAAGTGGGTGAAGGGGGGAACACCTACCTCAGGGGAGCTGCAGAGGAGGGGGGAGAAGAGGTGAATAAATATCTCACTGGGGATATGCCCGGTCCCCTGGAGATCCGGACCCTGGAGCAGTACATTTACGGCGCGGTTATACTTTCCGGAGGCGGGCGCCTGGCTGCCCGGAAGGAGATACCTCCCTCCGTGTACGAAAACATGAAGCGGTTGACCTCAGCGTATAGTTCCTATAGCCAGGTGAGGCTTCTGAACGATCCCATCAAGGCGACGAGTTTGGGAATCCTCATTCTTATCTCTCTCCTTATTATATTCACGAACACCTGGATCGGGTTTTACCTCGCCAGGGACTTTTCCATCCCCCTCAAGAAACTCGCAGAGGGGACGGAAATGTTATCCGAGGGGAAAGAACCGGTGGAGATAGAGTACAAGTCGGACGATGAGTTTGGAATGCTCGTTGATTCCTTCAACAGGATGGGAAAGGAGATCATCCAATCGAGGAGGGAGCTGGAGCGGTTGAACCGCCAGCTCGAGAGTTCCTACTACGACCTCTCCAACAAGGCGGAACTCATCGAAGCGATCATTTCGGGGATTTCCACCGGGGTGATCACCATCGACAAGGCGGGGAAAATCAGCATGATGAACGATGTGGCCCGAGCCATTCTGGAAATCGAGGAAGATGCAACGGGAACCAGTTACCGGGAACTCTTTTCCCAGGCGGTGTACGAGGATCTCAGGCGAGAGGTGGGGACACTCAGGCCCGGGGAGAAGGAGACTACGGAGAAAAATATACGAGTAGAATTTGGAGGGACGGAAAAATATCTCGTCGTAAGGGCGACCATCCTTAATACAGAAAGCGGGCAGTACCAGGGGACTGTGGTTACTATCGAAGATATAACGAAAATACGGAGGATCCAGGAAATAACCGCCTGGAGAGAGATGGCGCGGAAGGTGGCCCACGAAATCAAGAATCCCCTGACCCCCATCAAACTCTCGGCGCAGAGGCTGAAAAAGAGGTTCGGCGGGAAGGTTGAGGAAGAGGGGGAACTATTCCATGACTGCGTGGACACGATCATCGATGAGGTGGACACGATCGGCCGGCTGGTGGACGATTTCTACCGATTCGAGCGTATGCCCGAGATGAAGAAGGAAGTGGGAGATATGGGGAAGCTCGCCCGCCAGGTATCGGGGAATTACCGGGAACTTTACCCTCATATCGACTTCGAGGTTATCGAGAAGGAAAGTTGTGCGCCTTTCCACTTCGATCTGGCGAAAATGAAGATGGCATTTGTCAACCTTCTCGAAAACAGTCTCTGGGCCGTAAGGCAGAAAGGAGGGAAGGGAAAGATTTCCATCATCTTAGGTACACAGAGCAAAGGAGAGGTAGCTTCAGTTTCTGTGGAGGACAACGGGATCGGCATCCCCCAGAAGGAGAAGGAGAGGGTTTTCGATCTCTACTACTCGGGAAGGGATGGGGGCAAGGGCGTGGGGCTTTCTATCGTTCGAAGCATCATGGGAGAGCATGACGGAAAGGTTTACGCCGCCCATGGAAGCTCCGGAGGGGCCAGGATTGTGATGGAACTTCCCGCCAGGAGGGAGGGGCAGTGAAGGGAAGAATCATGATCGTTGACGACGAGGTGAACATCCTGAAATCCCTCACCGGGATCCTTTCCGATGAGGGGTATGATGTCGAGACGGCACAAACCGGGGAAGATGCTCTACTCAAGCTCGAAGGGGGGGACTTCGATGCGATCCTACTCGACATATGGCTTCCAGGGATCGACGGCATCCGGGTGCTCAAGGAGGCCCTCGAAATCCACCCCGGCATACCTGTGATCATGATCTCTGGCCACGGGACCATCGAAACAGCTGTCGAGGCGGTGAAGAGGGGGGCATTCGATTTTCTGGAGAAACCTCTATCCATGGACAGGGTTATCCTGAAGATCGAAAATGCCCTCTACGGGAAGAAGGTGCTGAAGACGAAGGAAGAGTACAGGCACCGTCCCCGGGCGTTACCCTATATGGTCGGTTTTACCGGGGTGATGAAGGACCTTAAGGGACGGATCGAGACGGCTGCACCCACGGATACTGCCGTCCTCATCCAGGGGGAAAATGGAACGGGAAAGGAACTTGTGGCGAGGATGATCCACGATAAGAGCGGGAGGAGGGGTGGCCCCTTCGTTCCTGTAAACTGTGCAGCGATCCCAGAGGGCCTGATCGAATCTGAGCTATTCGGCCACGTAAAGGGTGCCTTCACCGGGGCTGTGAGGACGAGGCCCGGGAAGGCGGAACAGGCATCGGGGGGAACACTCTTTCTCGACGAGATCGGTGACATGTCGCCTCCCATGCAGGCGAAACTCCTCAGGTTCCTGGAGAGCAAGGAAGTGGAGAAAGTGGGAGGAAGCGAAAATGTCGCAGTTGACGTGCGGATTATCTGCGCTACCCACAGGAACCTTCTACGCTCCATCAGAGAAGGGGAATTCCGTGAAGACCTCTACTTTCGCATCAACGTGATTCCCCTATTCGTGCCCCCCTTAAGGGAACGGAAGGAGGATATATCTTACCTTGCCGAGCATTTTCTGAAGGTAGTGGCAGTGAGGTCCGGCAAAATCGGGAAGACCTTCTCCCCGGGGGCCCAGGAGTTTCTCATCAAGTACCTGTGGCCGGGAAACGTGAGGGAGTTGAAAAATATCGTGGAACGCCTCTTTATCCTGTCCGAGGGGGAAATCATCGGGGAGGAGGACGTGAAGGCGGCCCTGGGATTCAAAGATCCCATGGAGGGCCCTAAGACTGATGGCTATCTCGATTCTTACAGGGAATCCTTCATGGATTTTGAAAGGGATTTTCTCCTCTCCAAGCTCAGGGAAAACGGGATGAACATTTCGAGGACCGCCCTTAAAATAGGCCTTGACCGCTCCAGTATCCACAGAAAACTCAAATCCCTCGGCATTCAGATTGGAACAGCCGATGAAAACAATCGCGAATAAATACCGTATTATCAAGAAGATAGGATCTGGTGGCTTTGGCGAGGTACACCTCGCGGAAGTAGTGGGGAGTTACGGGTTCAAGCGGAAGATCGCAGTTAAACTCCTTCCAGGGACGATGATGGCCGTGAGCGGCACCAGGGAGGCCTTCATAAGGGAAGCCAGGATCCTGTCCACTATCTCACATCCAAACCTGGTCAAGGTTTTCGATTTCGGGGAAGCAGATGGGAAGCTTTTCCTCTGTATGGAGTTTATAGAGGGATATTCCCTGAGGGATACTCTCAAGGCGGCTAACCTGTGGGGAGAGAACCTCCCCCTGGAAATCGCCGTAAAGACCTTCGAGGGCATCCTCGAAGGACTCTCCTACCTCCACGAAAGAGACATCGTCCACGGCGACCTGTCGCCCCGCAATATCATGGTGGGAAAGAACGGGGAGGTGAAAATCCTCGATTTCGGTGTTTCCAGGATTCTCCACGATACCCGCGGAGAGAAGGCCCTCGGAGGGAAACCCGCCTACAGGGCTCCCGAAACTGCCCGTGATGGGATCGTAAACGCCTCGTCAGACATATATTCCCTGGGGGTCATCCTGAGGGAGATGCTCGAAGGGATCCATGGATTTTCTGAGGGGGAAGGGGATACAGGGGAAATTCCGGAGAGGATAACCGAATTGGCCTCTGCCTGCCTGGATGAAGAAGGGGGGAAAAGGCCTACATCCTCCGGACTCTACGAGGAGTGGAAGGGGGTCCGCATGTCCCTCGATTCCGGGTACGAGATCGAGGAGTACCTTGCGGGCATCGATGTGGAGGGGGATACAGTGGTCGAGAGGGATGATGGCACGGGAGGGCCCTCCCGGCTTCCCCGTAGCCTGATTCTCATCCTCTGCCTCCTTGTGGGCGGTGCCTTCATCACATTTCTTCTTTCAAGGGAGGTCCCAATAGTAAAAGTGGCTGCTCCTCCGGATGAGAATCCCAAAAAGGCAGTGCACTCCAGGATAAAAGAGCAACTTCCCTCATACTTCGAGGTGGGGAGTTATCCTGAAGGCGCAATGGTCTACCTGGATGGGAAAAAGTCGGGGAGGACCCCTCTTAAGGTAACCCGGGGGAAGTCCGGTAAAGGAAGAGTAGTGAAAGTCAGGGTTGTGAAGGAGGGATTCCGGCCCTTCGAGGGCACACTCAACGGAAAGAAGAAGGGAGACCAAAGTTTTTTCGCCATGCTTACGAGGGAGAGGGGGGTTTTGAGGGTAAATGTGAACCCCTGGGCAAATGTTGCTATTGACGGGAAAAAGAGTGGGACCACACCGGTTGTAGAAAGGGAAGTCGCTGAGGGAGAACATGTGGTGACCCTCGAAAATGGGCCCCTGGGTGTAAGGGTAGAGCGGAGAATAACCGTGAAGGGCGGGAAAACCACGATTCTCATCGAGGATTTTCTTAAGAAAAAGTAAGAATTCTCATTTTTTGACAACTATCTTCAATTACGAGGACATAAAAAGTTCTGTGAATGCGGCGCATTCCAGTCCGAAGGGGATGTACCCCCCGTATCCGATGAGGGGCATCTCGAAAATCCTGAATCCGTGGAGGTGGGGGATCGAGTAGGACCATTTCGCGAGGCTGTAGAAGTTCCACATCTCCCAGAAAAACCCGCATATAAGGGCGGCAAACGCCGAAGATATGGGCAGGGTCCAGTCCCCCCGGGCAAGGTTTGACAGGACGGTATTCTCTACGTAAGTGATCTGGAGCGCAGTGATATAGCAAATCGG
>CAYSOQ010000068.1:0-6773 GCA_964432685.1 uncultured bacterium | reverse complement strand
CCACATCCCCAACACGATCGCGATGACCAGGCCGACGCCGAGCACCGCCGTACCCTCGGCGACCAGGGTGCGAATGCTCTGCGCGCGGCGTGTGTGATTCTCGGCCTGCGAGTCGCGGGTGTGGGCGTCCACGCCGGCGGCACTGTAGATGAGCTCCACGGTGCCCACAGGGTGCAGATGCCAGGGGAGCGTCATCGGCGCCCAGGTCATCCAGTCCACGATGAACAACCGCAACGTGGAGCGGTGCCTGACGGGCAAGATCAAGCGGTGGCGCTTCCCCGAGCCCAAGGGCGGTGGCACCGTCGTCGTCCGCTATCACTTCATGTTCAAGCCCGGCTGAGTCGACGCGCTCGACGCGCAGCTCATGAGGTGTGATCTCCCTCTCCCTTTTCAGGAAGAGCGTTCCCTCTAAGACGGCTCCCTATTTCCTCAGTCAAGGCCTGGGGACCGCCGCCCTTCTTCTCTTCGTACTATTCCTATTCCTGTTCTTCATAGGAACCGGTTACGTAGTTAGCCCTGAGAAATGGCCCTTTATAAAGGGAAGGCTCCTTCTTATCATCTCCTGGAGCTCGCTCGTCACTTTCCTTGAATCTTTTGCCATTGCTGCGGGTGTAACAGGGGTATTCATGGCAATCATACCAATTATGTGGAAAGGACCGGTAGATGGGGACGAGCGTCCCACAGAGTATCTTCAGAGAGTAGGAACTATAATTTCCCTTGTTTCCACTCTATTGCTTCCCCCACTCCTTCTTCTTTACCTGGCAACCCTCCCAGTTGCGGCAGTTTCCACAGGAACGTACATCATGGCAGGAATGTCTCTGGTCGCGGCTTTTACATTCACTACTCATTCTTTCCTTACCTTGAATAAGGGAGAGAGAAAAATAAAGATCAGGGGGGCACTGCTTTACGGTGTTGTTATCCTCATGCTTGTAGGTAACGGCCACATGGCCCGATCAAATGCCCTCCAGGAACAATCTGCTCTTATTACAGGGGGAACCCTGGCAAGTGAGGCACCAGAGGGGGAGAAAAAGAAGCCATCGCAGAATCTTGCGGTATCCTCCCAGGTAGAGAAAGGGAAGCAGGTCTACCAGAAAATATGTTCAGGGTGTCACAAGTTCGATCGAAAGGTAGTGGGGCCACCTCTTAATTCTGTTCTTCCAAAGTACAGGGGGAAGACGGACTTACTCAAGGGATTTGTGAAAAATCCTGTGAAGGTGAACCCGGATTATCCTCCCATGCCAAAGCTGGGCCTCACAGATGAGGAGATTGATAATGTCGCCCGTTTCTTACTTGACTCGCTGAAGGAGAAAAAGTGAAGTGGCATTAGTGGAACCTGGGATAAAGAGAAACGAGGGTATAAGGAAAATTGTCGCTGTAGCCCTTATTGCGGGTTATTTTGGTGTATTTCTCCTGGTTACTGCGGCCCTGGGGTACCGCTGGTTTGTTACAGATCGGGCTCCTGATCAGCCGATCGCATTCCCCCATACAATCCACGTGTCCCGCCTTGGGATTCCCTGCACATTCTGTCATATTTACGCGGAAAGGTCGAAGTTTGCAGGGGTACCATTCCTGAATAAATGTATGGCGTGCCATAAGACCCTTGCGACTGAGCGGGAGGAGATCAAGAAACTCACCCGTTACTACAACGAGAAAAAACCGGTGGTGTGGAAGAGAGTGTATGAGCTTCCTCCTCATGTCTACTTTACCCACAAAAGGCATGTGAAAAAGGGTGTGAAGTGTACCACCTGCCATGGAGAGGTGGGGGCAATGAAGAAAATCAGGAAAGTTAGCACTCTGAATATGGGGTGGTGCGTATCATGCCACAAGGATAGGGGAGTACTGCCCCTTGATTGCGCTACATGCCACAAGTAAAAGGAAAAGGCCATGAAAAGACGTGATTTTCTGAGGATCATGGGAGCCATCACGGGAAGTACATTCCTCTCTTCCTGCGGTAAGAAGGAAAGTTCCAGGAAGCTCGTATCTTACATCATGCCTCCCAGTGACGGGACGATCCCCGGGATCCCTTACTACTATCCATCCGCTTGTGGGGAGTGCCCCGCAGGGTGCGGCATGACGGTGAAGGTGAGGGAAGGCTGGCCTATAAAACTTGAAGGGGCAAAAGGGCATCCCGTCAATGAGGGAGGGCTCTGTATCAGAGGCCAGGCATCTCTTTCCAGGCTCTATCACCCTGACAGGATCAAGACCCCCCTCGTAAAAGAAAAAAGGGGTAAGTTCTCACCTGTTTCATGGGAAAAAGCCCTGGAGACTCTTAAACGGGAAATGAAACATTCGAGGGAAATGGCATTAACAAACCTGTACCTGTCGTCCCGGCAGACGGGAACTCTTTCCAGGCTTTCAGCGGAGTTTTGCGAAGCTTCCGGTTGCCAGCGCCTCCCCTTCTACGAGCCGTATCCCCATGCGGCGATTCGAGAGGCAAACAGGATTCTCCACGGCATACCGGAACTCCCCCGCTACCGGCTGGAGGGGACAGATTTCCTCCTAACCATTGGTGCGGATATTCTCGAGACTTTCGTGAGCCCTGTATCGTTTGCAAAGCAGGTAAGCCGGGAACGGGCGAGAGCAGGATTCTCCTGGTACCATGTGGAACCCCATGTCTCCCTCACGGGGATGAACGCTGATAAAAGGATCGTTATCGAACCCATGAGGGAAGCATACCTGCTCACATATCTCCTCGCTTCTTTTTCGGATGGTGGAAGGAGAAAGAGTTCACAATTGAAGAACATTCTCTCCATACTTCCTTCCCTGGATACAGGGCTTGTCTCTAAAAAGACTGGGATTTCTAAGGAAGTGCTGAGGAACATGCGGGATGCCCTCCTTCGATCGAAAAGGCCCCTTTTGATTGCAGGCGGGGTTTCAACCGGGCAGGTTCTCGGAATAGAAGTTGCCCTCCTTGCGGGTCTGGTCAACTGGGAGACAGAGGCGCTGGGGAGGCAGGTCGACCTGGGACGAGGAGAAAACTATTCATCCATCGGGTCCCTCCGTGATATGGATGCTCTCTCCCTCTCTCTCAGCAGGGAAAAAATTGGAACCCTAATCCTTTCGAGAACTGACCCCGTATCAACTCTCCCTCCAAGAATGGCCTTCAGGGAAAACCTTGGAAAAGCAGCATTCAAGGTTGGGTTCACAGACCTGATGAACGAAACGTGTGAAGCAATGGACCTGATCTTTCCCCTATCCCACCCTCTCGAATCATGGGATGACCAGGAACCGAGGGTGGGACTCGTAAACCTGGTAAAGCCGGTAATCACCCCCCTACACGGTACTTTGGGGGAAGGAGATATTTTACTCAGGCTCATGGAAACTGCCTCCGGTAAGGGTGAGGTGGATTACAAGAACTACCTCTATGGAGAGTGGAAGAGGAGGTTTGGAGAGAAGGGTACGAAGGAACTGCTCTCCAGGGGATGGATTGAATATGGGGGAGAAAGAGGTAAGGCATCTCTCGATGTAGAGGGGGCCCGTAACTTTCTTAAGGATATATCACTGGAAGGGAAGGGAGAAGGTCCCTATCTCCTCATGCTTCCGTCCATCCGTACCTTCGATGGACGGAGCGAGGCGTTGCCCCTTCTCTCCGAGATACCTGATCCTATGACAACTATCTCATACGGGAGGTGGCTGTCGATCTCGAAGGAAAAAGGAAAAGCCAAGAGGATCAGGGAAAAGGAAATTGTGTCAATATCAACTTCTGGCTGGTCCGCGAGGGTTCCCGTAAAATTCCAGGAGGGTTTATCTCGAAACGTACACATGGTTTACAGGGACATGCTGAAGGATATTCCCTTCGGTGTGGAGGAGAGGAGCGGCGAACCCCTGGCCTTCCTTGGGGGCTTGACTGTTAAGGGGTCTGGGAGGAAGGCGAAACTGCCTATCCTTTCCGGATCCTTCTCCCAGAGTGGACGAGGGATAATCCCTGAACCGGTCCACCATGAGAAAGAGTACAGGCATCATAAAGACAGTATTTACCCCGAGCATCATCACGACGTTTACAGGTGGTCCATGGCAATTGATCTCGATCTATGCACGGGCTGCTCGGCATGCGTGGCCTCATGCTATATAGAAAACAACATTCCTGTCGTGGGAAGAAGGGAGCACCTGAAGGGGAGAGAGATGTCGTGGCTCAGAATCGAACCATACTTTGATGGTGAGAGTGGTGTTGAGTTCGTACCCATGCTCTGCCAGCAGTGCCACTACGCGCCCTGTGAGTCGGTCTGCCCGGTATACGCTACATACCACAATCCTGAGGGCCTCAACGTACAAGTATTTAACCGCTGCGTTGGAACTCGCTACTGTGCAAACAACTGCCCCTACAAGGCGCGGCGCTTCAACTGGTTTACCTACAAGAGGAGGAAACCACTCGATAAGATGGTAAATCCCGATATTCTGGTGAGGAGCCATGGGGTCATGGAAAAGTGCACCTTCTGTATTCAACGGATCAGAGTTGCCAAGGATCATGCGAAAGATGAGAAAAGAAAGGTGGGGGAAGGAGAGGTGACGACGGCCTGCGCCCAGAGCTGTCCCTCCGATGCGATCACATTCGGGAATTTACTCGATAAGAATTCCAGGGTCTACCGCCTTGCAAAATCGGAGAGGGCTTACAGGGTGTACGAGGGCCTCGGGACTGAACCTTCCGTCTATTACCTTAAGAAGAGGAAATATGGCAACGAATCGTGAAAAGATGGATGGCCCCCTTGAGAGGATCCGCATAGAGACTGATGTGCTCGGTGCGATGAAAAAGCCCGGGCCCATATACTGGGTACTTCTAGCGGTGTGCCTCCTCGCTTTTTTCACCGCAATGAGTCTCTGGGGGATCCAGATGGTGAAAGGGATGGGAGTTGCGGGAATCAACCATCCCGTTGGTTGGGGAATTTACATTACGAATTTTGTGTTCTGGGTGGGTATCGCCCATTCGGGGACGCTCATCTCCGCAGTCCTTTATCTCCTCAGGGCAAAATTCCGAACCAGTTTCAACAGAGCTGCCGAGGCGATGACTATTTTCGCCCTGATGGTGGCCGGGCTTTTCCCCCTTATTCATATCGGGCGGACATGGGTTTTCTACTACTTGATCCCCTATCCGACACAGCGCCAGATATGGGTCAATTTTAAATCTCCCCTCATATGGGATGTCTTCGCAGTAGGGACCTATTTCACTGTGAGCCTCGTTTTCTTCTACGTGGGGCTTATCCCCGACTTCGCCGTTGCAAGGCGTTATGCTACAGGGCTCAGGAAATGGGTGTACAGGACCCTCTCAATCGGGTGGAGCGGTACAACTAAGGAGTGGAAGAACTACAATTCCCTCTATCTGTACCTTGCCGCCTTTGCCACCCCCCTGGTTGCATCGGTACATTCGGTGGTTTCCTGGGATTTTGCCATGAGTGTCATACCCGGGTGGCACACAACCATTTTCGCTCCCTACTTCGTCGCCGGCGCTATATTTTCGGGTACCGCCATGGTGATCACTCTGGTGGTTCCCATGAGAAAAATTCTTAAACTGGACAGGTACATTACTGACAGCCATTTTGAGAGTATTGCTAAGATCCTGCTATTTACTTCCCTCATCGTGACATATGCGTACATCACTGAATTCGGCCTGGCCTTCTACGGGGAAAGCGTCTTCGAACAGCAGGCTTTCTGGTACCGGGCGTTCGGGGATTATACGCTTCTCTTCTGGATAATGATTTTCTGCAATTCTCTCGTTCCTCTTACCCTGTTCTTCAGAAAATTGAGGAGAAATGTCCGCTACCTCTTCGTCGTATCCATACTGGTGAACGTGGGGATGTGGCTTGAGCGTTTTGTGATAATCGTAAGCTCTCTGGTAAAGGACGCGCCTCCCTACTCCTGGGGAACTTATACCCCCAGCCTCTATGAAGTGGGGATAACAGTAGGGTCCTTCGGACTCTTCTTCACAGTGTATCTTCTGTTTCTGAAAACACTGCCAGTGCTCTCTATCACGGAGCTAAAGGAGGGGAAGTGATGGCCCGGGAATACCTCTTTGAAAGAAAAGAAGAATTTCTCGCAACCCTCGAGAAACTATTAAGAGAAGGGGTTTCCACGAAGAAAATCCGTCTCCAGATGCCCTACCATTTACATGAAGTGGAAGAATTACTCAAAGAGAAAACGAGCAGGGTGAAGTTTTTCACCTTCATCGGGGCTTTGACGGGAACCATCACAGGATTTGCTTTTACCATCTACACAGTCCTTGACTGGCCCATGATATCAGGGGGGAAACCGGTGGTGTCGATTCCCGCCTTCGTCATCATCGCCTTTGCGTTAACCATACTTTTCGGTTCTCTCGCATCCTTTGCAGGGTTCCTCCTTCTATCTGGCCTACCTAAACCATCCCGTATCATTGACCCCGGCGACAAGGGAGACAGGTTTGTGATAATCGTCGACGAGGGAGAAAAGGGATGAAGAACCTCGTGGAAAGAGCCGGGCTCCTCTGCATAACCTCGACGCTGGTTGTCCTGATGGCGGTAGCGGTTCAATTAAGCCCTTTTACATCTGGAGGCGGAGGATTCCTGTTGACCCTATTATTCTGGATTTCTGTTGTGGAGGGATGTGTAGCCATTGCAGTGATCGGCGACATTGTAAAGGCAAAATGGACGGGGGCACTTAAAGAAAGGTTGCTGTCCGTCTATCCACTCATCCCCGTCCTGGGCCTCCTTTTCATGGTCTTCGGACTTTCTCTTTCTTCCTATCCATGGAGTCATGAGGAGGGCCTCTGGCTGAACAGGTGGTTCTTTCTGGGAAGAAACGTATTA
>CAYSOQ010000067.1:0-6779 GCA_964432685.1 uncultured bacterium | reverse complement strand
AAGAGTATTTTATGCAGCCCCTCGCTTTCGTTGCTGGAGGACAGCCTTAATGGAAAACAGATACCTCCCGCTACGTGTAAGACGAAGGTAGTAGAGGAAAACATTGAAATCGGGAATAAGTTGGGAATTCACAGTACACCTACCCTTATATTTCCAGACGGTAGGATCATTCCCGGGTACAAGAAAGCGGGGGAGATCCTTGATCTCATGAAAGGATCGGTTAAGGGCGGGAAAAAATAAAAGTTATCTGAAACAGGGGAGAGCAAGAGGGGGAACTTTTCATTGAATATCCTGGTATACGGCGGTGGAGCCGTGGGCCTGGGCATTGCGAGCTGCCTGCTCGAGGCAGGTTCAGAGGTGGTGATCGTCTCAAGGGAAGAGACGGTGAACGCACTGAGAGGAAAGGGGCTTTTAAGGACGGGCCTCTTCGGAAGGTTCCATAGTGACCCCGCCTCATTCAAATGTGTCACCACTTTGAAAGAGGCACCTTTCCAGTCTTATGATTTCATTCTCGTCTGTACGAAGGCTCACGGGTCGCCCTTAGCTGCACGGGACCTTGCAAGCGTGCCTTCCCTGGTGGGGGAAAATTCCCACATTGTTCTCATACAGAACGGATGGGGTAGCGCGGAGATATTCTCCTCATATTTTTCAAGGGAGAAGATACTCAGCGGGAGAATAATCACTGGGTTTATCCGGCCAGAGGCCCATCAGGTCGAGGTTACCGTTCATGCAGACGCAATAAAGGTTGGAAGCCTCTTCGGGGATGTGCCCCACAGGGCAGGAGAACTCTGTGAAAGTATCTCAAGGTATGGAATCCCGTGTGAGAAGTCTGAGGCCATAGAGAAGGATCTCTGGGCAAAGATGCTCTATAATTGTGCCCTGAACCCCCTTGGAGCTATACTGGGAGTTACATACGGGGCACTTGGAGAGGGTGAGTGGTCGAAGAATGTCATGGGACGAGTCATAGAGGAAGCCTTCAAGGTCATGATACATTCCGGATTCACCACACACTGGGACTCCCCGGGGGAATATGTCGAGGCGTTTTACGGGAAGTTTCTCCCCCCCACGGTAGATCACGAATCGTCTATGCTGCAGGATATCAGGGCGGGGAAGGATACAGAAATCGACTATTTAAATGGAATGGTAGTCAAACTCGGGGAGAAGGCGGGCCTCCCTGTGCCCTGTAACTGGATGCTTTGCCAGATGATCAGGTTCCTTGAAAAGGGGAAGGTTGATTGATGGGCACGGATGGTTGGTCCCTGCCGGCATGCAAGCCACATGAATCGGTGTCGGCTACGGCCTTTCGGGCCCCACAGGAATCGATTCGACCTGTGCAGGCCTGAGACCCGATAAAATGTCAGTAACCCTTTCATTGAAGTACTTCTTCTCATATTCATCCGGTGTGGAGAGGAGGGTAAGGTTCACCCTCTTCGACGGATAGAGGAAGTGCTGTTCCGCAAGCGCGGTTCGCACCACCTGGCGGGCAGCCGAACGTATTAGCTGCCCTTCACCGGTAGAAGAAGTTGGTACGATAACGATTACGTTTCCTCCCTCTTCGACAGCCCGGATGGATTCTCCGAATAGTGAAAGCAGTTTACTGAGATGGTTGCAAAATTGCTTCATCTCATCCGGACTGTAATCGAGGATATCTTTTCCAGGGCGGCTGAGCCCGAACAAGAGAACAGCCCCTTTGAAGGGGGGGAGCCCCATGAGGGCATTGTCAAGCCATGGCTCGACTAACCTGGGATTTGTTAGATCTATGGACCTGCCAATAGTCTCGGTCTTCATTTTCCTCCTGCCCCCTCCCTGTGAAGGGGACGGGCGGGTTATGGAGACTCTCCCCGGTTCAAGGAGGGAATCTATCAGAACGGTGGCCTGGCCTTTGCCCCTTGTGATGGCCCCGTGAAGTGCCTCCGGCAGGGCATCCTCTTCCCCATGGGTCCCGACAGCAGTAACCAGGAAGGTGTTGCCCTGGAGGCGTCCTTCGGCACCTTTCTGGGAAGGTGGGAAGGATACAAATTGAGGGAGGGGTGAAACACCAATAAACCTCTTCTCCATGAACCTCCCGTTCTTTGCGCCGTAAAGGACCGCTTCCGCGACATCCTCGTTAGAGGGAGGGGAGTCTGGAACCGTCGAGTGGAACCATTCCTTGATCCTTCCGTACCACTCCTCGATTTCCTGTCGTGTGGCTGCAGGAACCCTGCTTTTTCGGACCGTTGTAAGGAAGGCTTCTTCCGCCTGGCCCCTTTTCGAAGAAGAGCGTGCCCTGTTGAAGGACTCGACAAATGTCTCCATGAGCGTTTTGCGCCGGGATTCCCTGAATCCCTCGATGGTGCTCAAGTGATTTGCGAATTTCTCGGCATAGTTCCTCATGACCCAGTCCATCCTGGGCCCAGCAATCAGGCTCGGAGCTACGTCTGTAATGTGAATGCCTTCCACCGCAAGAGAATCCTTAAGGGTTGAAGTGAGGGCTTTCAAAAGAATCTTTGATACCGTGTAGATCGTCCGGAAAATGTAGGGGTGATCGGAGTAATGAGTGGACACGTTCACGATGGCCCCACCCTGCTTCTGTTTCCCCATGATATTCCGTAACAGGTTCGTAGCGTACCATGGACCGATTAAATTACTCGAAAGGACAGAGTCCCAGCTTTCCTTGTGATCTCTCATTACCTCAGTGACAAGGGAAAAATCTCCACCAGCTCCCGCATTGTTGACAAATACGTCTATAGATCCAAATTTCTTAGAAACGAATTCAACCAGGTTTCTAACCTGCTCGGGTTGAGATATGTCAGTATCG
Organism: uncultured bacterium; assembly: GCA_964432685.1. GTDB lineage: Bacteria > Desulfobacterota > Deferrimicrobia > J040 > J040 > CAYSOQ01. Next base: position 3,982 of record CAYSOQ010000067.1, on the reverse strand, counting down.
ACCCATGCGGCCTTCCCTCCGAAACTCCTCACTGATGAGAGAAGGTTTTCACCCGCTGCAATAGCTTCCCGCTCGTCTGCTCCCTCCATGCCAGAGGGAACTTCAGGATACCTGCTTGCAGCCACGACAGAAGCCCCTTCAGAGGAGAATCTCAGAGAAATGGCCCTGCCAAGATTCCGGACCCCCCCGGTTACTGTGGCGACCTTTCCCGCCATCGATCCGGGAATTTCCTTATCCTCCCGGGGAAGACTCGCGATACTGTTGTGTTCATCAGGAAGAAGGACCGCACCTGATATTTTCTTTCCCTCTCCGAGAAGCCAGAGTATTGTCGCGGCAGCCTTCTCCTCGTTTGGTTGTTTGTTTCTCCCATCAGTGCGGCCAGGAAGAAGGAGGGCAATATTTATGTTGCTCACGTGGGCTGGAGCGGTCCCCGAAAGAAAAGACTTCCTCATGAGGGCACGTTCCATAGATTCCGTGGCCACGGCGGGGCGTAGCATTGCCTGAAATACCTGCACGAGGTCCCGTTCAAGAATCGATGGAACTCCCGATAAGTCGGGGCCCACGTACACAATGGTCCCATCTATCCTGTCACCGTCCATCCGTTTTTCCGCCATCCAGGTTAGCACTCGGGGGACATACCCGTATCTCTCCACTGTCTCAGTCCACTCTTCATAAGATAATTTCGTAAGAGGAAATTTCCAGTCCACGCTTCCCGTGAAGTGGAGAAGCAGATCGACCCTCTCAAGGTTGTCAAAGAGTTCCTGGACCTCCGCGAGGTTCCCCAGGTTTACATTTTGGACCTGGGGCCCGCCGTTCATTTCTGAGTCTCCAAAACTGTATGATGAGAGCGGCCCTATGTCCTCCTCCAATCCAGCGATGACGATATTTGCTCCCGATCGGATTAGTCCATTCACAGAGGATTCTAATATGATCCGGTCGTTACCAGAGAGGCTGCTAACGGTAACGAGAGCCCACTTTCCAACCAGATCAGGGTATTTCACGAGAGAGGCGGGCGAAGGGATCACACCGGGAGGTTGTTCGTATGTAACGCCACCCATAGGCAACCGCTGGCCTCCCACTGTCCGCTGGAACTCGAACTGATGAACATCGAGGGCAACCTTTGCGAAATCACGTGGATGGACGAAATCTTTTGTAACCGTCCTTTCGAGGGTCCCCTTTTCTAGTGTTTCCGGAGGGACTTCACGGCCGATTTTTGCACGGGCTTTAGAGCCACGGTCGAATACTCCCGACCCTCTCTGGATACGTTCAGTGGACACGGCAGAGGGGTTCAGAGAAAGAACAGAGATCCCTGATTCCGCGAGAGCCCATGCCAGGTAGTCCCCGAGGGCGAGCTTGGCAGACTGGGCCGATGTGTAGGGCAGACGCCCCGGATATGCATGGAGGACGTGGCGGTGGATGCTTTCGCAATAGTAAGTCCCCACCATGACGATGAGCCCGCCGGAAGGCTGGCTTTCCATGATTTTTGCGGCCTCGAGGCTTGCAAGCCAGGACCCCGTAAGGTGGATATCAACAGTCTCCCTGTAGTGCTTGAAATGGGACTCCTGGTAGACGGATCCGAAGTCAACGGGGCCAGAAACGCCTGCGTTATTGAAGAGGATGTCGATTCTTCCGAATTCCTCACGGATTTTTTCGAACATGTCCCCCACATATTTTGGGTCGCCCACATCACCCTGGACCTGGAATGTCCTGTTCGTAAGGCCCAGGTGCTCTATCAGGCCGTTCATGTCTGCCCGGGTTTCTTCGAGGGGAGATGGACGCCTTCCCATGATCACCACGTTCCCTCCGCGAATCGCCGCCTCGAGTGCAAGGGCCCTGCCCATTCCGGTTCCCCCCCCTGTGATGACGATCACTTTTCCTGCCAGGGAGGTATCGGGGTACCTCACGTAATTCAAAGAGTGAGTTTTCGATAGGGCGTCCTTTATCATATGGCTTGCACGGGCGATTTTGGATTCTTCGCCGAGAGAAAGAAAGAGCTGGTAAAGGGGGTCTTCAATCCTGTTAAGTTCGTAGAAAGTGTCGATCTCCTCCCTTAACGAGGAGGAAAAGGACTGGAAAAATCGGTACCCTTCCACCGCTCCCTTGACGGCGACAGTATACTGGCGGTCCACTTTGAGTTTTTCATCGGGAAACGCTCCGTCCCTCACGATACGGTATGCAAGGATTGCAGGGACGGCTTTTTTGGCTTTCCCTTTTTCGTAAGAAGCGATGAGAGCCTCGACGAAAGACTTCTTAAAGACCCAGTGGACCCTGTCGTGGCCGTCGATAAATTTTGCCGATGGACGGTCAAGGTCTTCAAGGACGTGGATGATCCTCGCTTTTCCACGCTTTCCCAGGGGATCAATACTTCCTTCCCCGTTATCTTTCGCCCTCCTTTCCTTCCATCTCCGTTCGGTCAAACCGATGGAATCCAGGAGTATTCTCATGAAAATGTTTGCCTTATTCCCTAAATGGGGGCCGTATATGATATTTCCCTTATCCAGTGTCAGGCCTTCATATGAAGGGTCCGCACCAAGGGCGTAGCAGCGAACTGCGAGATCGATGAGTGTGTTACACCTCTCCCTGGAGTTTACTGAGATGCGGGGGTCAGATTCTATCTTCCTGAGGATTGTGAGGGCCCTGTCTGCGTCCCCGTCATCAAGAGCCGAAGCAGAACTGGTAATTCCCTCTTCCGCAATTGTTTCTTTCGTCTCTCTTAAGAGTTCTTCCACCAGCTTCCTGTATTCCACACCAAGTTGGTGAGCCGTACTTACGACTCCCTCGATTTTTTCCCTGTTTTCCCCAAATCGTTCGGTAAGCTCCTCCATCCTGAACTCATCGGGTTCATAGGAAGTGCCGAGGATCCTGTCAAAGTAGGCGAAGTCCCTATCCTTTGCTGCCTCCCCTGCGATAAAGCGGTTCAAGTCGCTTATGGAATGCGCTTCTTTTCCCGGGGGAGTGTCGTTGTATGTAGATTCGCACAGCACTGCCACCATATGGGGAAGGTCAAAGATCCATTCCAGGAGTGGATGGAGGATTGCCTGAAGGAGGAGGCCCGGTTTTTTCCTTGATTCAGCGTAAAATGCTGAAGTGATGTATATCGTGGGGACTCCACCCCCTGGGACGAGTTCTTTTCTCCCCAGCCATAAAATCTTTCCACCCTTCTCCACGAACATGACCTCACAACTGGGCCTCGCCTGTTCTCTGGGGAAACCTCTCAAATTACCAAGGTCGACTACCTTGATTGCAATCTCCTTGCGCCGGAGGACTAAGGGAACGCGGGTGGAAATTGCCTCTGCCGCTTCTGGGTCTGCTGCCGCGAGGATATCAGGTACGGCCCGCTTCTTGAAAAGGCCCATTATCTTCCTTAAGGAGGTGGGGGGAAGGGTTGAAACCTTCCCCTCGTTAATCAGTTCCTCGATCAACGAAGCGGTGCGACGTACCTCCTCCTGGGTGAATTGCCTGTCGCCAGGCGCCTTTTTAGAGATGAAGGGATCCGTTCCATGATCCACGGGAAAAGAAGAGCAGGTGAGGGTTCTACTCCAATTCATTGGTATTCTCCTTTCATTAGAATGTTTATGTTCAGTCTTATCTGATTTCCAGGGAAGGCCCCAATGTATCTATTCTCCTAACAATCAGTAAGATAGTTCAGGGATGCAAAAGATTCGAAAGAAAACCATATATTTCTATCAATTGGAGGGTTTACTCCTTCGTTTTCTTGTAGTCTTTCCCAGCGAACCAGGCCCTTTCCAGGAATGGGCCTACCCGGTAGTAGTTGTTGTCATTGATGGAAAAGAGGATTGGGCGAATCTTTTCGATGTCGGGGAAACCGCCCGTAAGAACCCCCTCATCTGCATAAGCCTTGATGATTTCTCCCACATAGGTAAGTGTCCTCCCCCCGTAATCGAGGGTATCAATGACGGTACATTCCAGTGTGAGAGGGCATTCATCAATCATGGGAGCTTTTTCAAGTTTCCCGTAAAAG
>CAYSOQ010000066.1:0-6779 GCA_964432685.1 uncultured bacterium | reverse complement strand
CTCCATGCCGTCCCTGAAGAAGACGTCAGGCTGCTCCCCCCCGACCCGCTTGATCCTCCCGAGATTACCCCGCTCGGGTGTAGGAGGTCGCCGTCCAGGGAAACGTAGGTAGCCCACGATCCGTTTGCCTTCCACAACCTCACCGCATCTTCCATGGAGTTCACGAGTAGGACATCCCCGAGGAGATTTTCAATGAGGTCCCTGCACTCTGAACCCGTGGAAATGATTCCCCACATTGGGGAGATCACTCCCTCACCTGCGGGTACTTCCGTGGTCTTTACGGTCCGCCTGCGCAACCTCACAGGTGCGAAGTGGGCTCTCCCTCTCTCATTCTCCTTGAGTTCCTTTATAGCCAGGACCCCATCTTTAGTATTCTTCACAATGATGTAGCTGAGGCTCTCTCCCAGAGCCGCTTCAACTGCTCTCTCGTACCCTTTCTCCACTTTGATGAGATTCCCCAGAACACCCACGATCTCGACACCTTTTTGCTCAGATTGAAACTTCTCCATGATGAAGGATACGCTATCCCCGTAAATCTCGTTTCTCTCGATTATGTGCGAAAGCGCCTGGAGCCTCGATGAAACTTTCTCCCCTTCCCCATTTATGGAGAGAATCTGTTCCTCCACCCTCAGGATATCCCTCTCTACAACTGAAAGTGCATGTGTATCATTCTGGATTTCTTCGCCGAGCCTATCCAGTTCACCGTTAATTCCTTCCTCCCTGGAAAGGCATTCCGCCTCCTTCTCCTCGAGATCCCTGAGGTCAGACGCAAGTTGGGCCAAATCCTTCTCGAGGTGGCTCATTTTCCTCTCAGTCTCGGCGATCCATTTCTCGTTAATTCGCACCGAGTCCTCGAATGAACCGGCCATAGAGAGTATATCGACAAGTGCTTCCCTCTTTTCCTCGCACCTCTCCCTCAGCTCCCCGAGAATATCCGGCGAGTCGGAGAGTTCCCCATCCCCTTCAGGCCTCTCGAGGAAGCAAGAGAGTTCCTCGTCGGCTCTCCCAAGCTCGCAGCGAATTTCTGAGACCTTCTCTCCCATAAGGAGGATCTCCTCTTCCATACGCTCGATCTCCCCCTTGAGGGTCTCCCGCCTCTCTTCCATTTCGCCCAGTTCCCGGTTGATGCCCTCGAGCCCCCCATCGAGGCGGAAAAATGATTCATTCGCACCTGCAAGTTCCTGCCTCAGTGATTCCAACTCCGTCTCCAACCCGAAGATAGAATTTCTCATTTCCTGTTCTAAAGAAAGGAAGGATTGAACCTTGTCCTCCCCTATCCTGAGATCACGGCTGATAACTCCGAGACTCTCCTTGATCTCCAGGTCTTCCCCGCTCTTTTTCAACCCCTTACGCCTCAAGAGCTCGAGTTCGTGGTTCCTGAACCGCTCTCTCATCTCCTTGTATCGCTGGGCCTTCCTCGCCTGCCTGTCGATGGACCTGAGCTGGCGGTTCACTTCGAGGAGGATATCGGAAACTCTCGCCAGGTTCTGCTTCGTAGAATCGAGCTTCCTGAGGGCTTCCTTCTTTCTCATCCTGTACTTCGCCACCCCCGCGGCTTCCTCGATGAGTATCCTCTTCTCCTCGGCTTTCGCGGAGATTATCTGCTGAACCTTTGATTGTTCTATAACGCAGTAACCCCTGGCGCCAGATCCCATATCAAGGAACATCTCCACGATATCCTTGAGCCTGCATGGGGTCTTGTTGATGAAAAATTCCGACTCACCATCGCGGTATGCCCTCCGTGTCACCTGGATTTCAGCGTAACTTTCAAGCCCGATGGGAGAAAGTCCTTCCGTGTTATCAAAGGTGATGGTTACCTCGGCCATTCCCGTGGGCGGAGAAGTTTCTGAACCGGAAAATATCACATCGTCCAACAGCTTGGTCCTTATGAAGCTGGGAGCAGTCTCCCCCATGACCCACCTGATGGCGTCCACAATATTTGATTTTCCTGAGCCGTTGGGCCCAACGATCGCAGTAACTCCCTTTGAAAACTCGATTTGAGTCCTCTCCGCGAAGGATTTGAAGCCCATCAGTTCAAGGGATTTCAACTTCATGATTCCCCTCTCGCGATCCCGCTAACACCAACATGATGTATACAACACCTATTAATATCACAATATATTGTGTATTTTGTTAAAAGTAAAGAAAAAAAGGCAGCCCGGAAAAGGGCTGCCTGGACAGGATTACTTCCTGATAACTATCCCTTATTTCTTCTTTCTCTTCCCTTTGCCCCTGCGGGCCGACCTGGCAGCCCGATTTCTCTCCATCTCCTTTATCCCAGCCTGGGCAGCGGCTAAACGGGCGATAGGAATCCTGTATGGGGAGCAGCTCACATAATCGAAGCCGGTAAGGTAGCAGAACTCAACTGAAGCGGGATCACCTCCATGTTCACCGCAAATCCCCACTTTCAGGTTCGGCCTCGTCATTCTTCCTCTTTCGATGCCAATCTTCACCAGGTCTCCCACACCGCTCTGGTCGAGGGTCTGGAAGGGATCGAAATCAAGTATGTTGCTCTGGCGGGACTCAAAGATGGTCTTGCAGGAGGGACAGGAAAGATCATTTTCGAGGACACCCCCGCAATTGGTGCAATATTCAGACTGTTGCATGTACTCCATTATAAATTTCCCAGCATCGTCCCGGGAAAACCCGTATGCAGTCTGGGTTAGGTCGTTTGTCCCGAAGGAAAAGAACTCCGCTTCCTCAGCAATCTCATCAGCCCGTATGGCAGCCCGGGGCAGTTCGATCATGGTACCTACCATGTAATCCAACTTCATCCGGTGTTTCTTCAAGACCTCACTTGCCACTCTCACGATGACGTCCTTCTGGGCTTTTGTCTCTTCCTTCATACTCACCAGGGGAATCATGATCTCAGGCTGCACCTTGATCTTCTCTTTCGCCACTTCGCACGCAGCCTCCATGATGGCCCTCGCCTGCATCTGGGCCACCTCGGGATACAGAATCCCAAGCCTGCAGCCCCTGAGGCCGAGCATGGGGTTGAACTCGTGTAGTTCCTCCACGCGAGCAAGGAGTCTCTTCTTTTCCTCCTGAAGGCTCCTGTCCGCATGGAGCAGTTCCAGTTTCGTCACCTCCACAAGCAGGTCCTCACGGTTCGGAAGGAACTCATGAAGAGGGGGGTCGAGCAGCCGGATCGTCACAGGAAACCCTTTCATCACCCGGAAGAGCCCTTTGAAATCCTCTTTCTGCAAAGGAAGGAGCTTCTTGAGGAACTTTTCCCGCTCTTTCTTCGTTTCAGCGAGGATCATCTTCTGCATGATCGTAATCCTGTCCTCGGCAAAGAACATGTGTTCAGTGCGGCAGAGGCCAATCCCTTCGGCCCCGAACTTGCGGGCTACTTCAGCATCCTTCGGGACATCCGCATTGGCCCTTACTCCGATCTTCCTGAAACCATCCGTCCACTTAAGGAGGGTCCCGAAATCTCCCGAAAGGGTCGGGAGGATCAGTGGTACTTCACCGAGGATCACCTCTCCGGTACTCCCGTTCAGAGAAATGTAGTCCCCTTCCATCACGGTCTTGCCCGCCACAGAAAAGCGGTTCGTCAATTCATCTATCTCTATGGCCTCGCAACCGGCCACGCAGGTTTTCCCCATCTGCCGGGCGACCACTGCGGCGTGGGAAGTCATCCCTCCCTTGGCGGTGAGAATACCCTTTGAAGCATCCATCCCATGTATATCATCGGGGCTCGTCTCCCGGCGGACGAGAACCACCGGTTTCCCTTCCTTGCTGAACTCAACCGCCCGGTCAGCTGTAAACACGACCATGCCGGTTGCAGCCCCCGGTGATGCTGGAAGCCCCCTGGCGATCACATCCAGTTTCTCCGAAGGATCGATTACAGGGTGTAGAATCTGGTCTATCTGCTGTGGTTCCAGCCTCATGACCGCCTCTTCCCTTGAAATAAGCCTCTCCTTGTTCATATCCACAGCGATTTTCACAGCAGCCATTGCCGTCCTCTTTCCCGTTCTGGTCTGGAGCATGTAAAGCTTTCCCCTCTCCACGGTAAACTCGAAATCTTGAACATCCCTGTAATGTTTTTCCAGCCTGCTCGTGGTTTTCACAAGCTCCTTAAACACACCGGGCATATCCTTCTTCAGATCCTTGATCATCCTGGGAGTCCTGATGCCGGCCACCACGTCCTCTCCCTGAGCATTGATCAGGTATTCCCCGTAGAACTCTTTCTTCCCATTTGCGGGGTTCCTCGTGAAACCCACGCCCGTGGCGCAGTCATCTCCCATGTTTCCGAAGACCATCATCTGGATGTTTACCGCCGTTCCAAGGGCATCGGGAATGTTATTCGCCTTCCTGTAATACTTTGCCCTCGGGTTGTTCCACGATTTGAACACTGCTTCTATGGCCATGTTGAGTTGAGTATCCGGTTTCTGGGGAAAGGGCTTCCTGGTTTTTCTCTTCACTATTTTCTTATACTTATCCACGATGGCCTTCATATCATCACCGTCGAGTTCCGTGTCGTTGACCACCCCCTTCTTATCTTTCACACCATCCAGTATTTTTTCGAAGGCATCCTTCGGAATTCCTAGAACAACATCGGAAAACATCATGATGAATCGCCGAAAAGAATCGTAGGCGAAACGCTCGTTTGAGGTAAGTTTCGCAAGCCCTTTCACTGTGCGATCGTTCAGGCCGAGGTTGAGGACAGTGTCCATCATCCCAGGCATGGAAAACTTCGCACCTGAACGCACTGAAACGAGGAGAGGATCTGCCGGGGTACCGAGCTTCTTCCCTGCCATCTTCTCCAGCCGGTTGAGGTTCTTCCGTGTTTCTTCCCTGACCACTTTAGGGATTTTGTTCTTGTTCTTGTAGAAAGCGTTGCATACCTCTGTGGTGATAGTAAACCCAGGTGGGACAGGTACTTTGAGGTTCGTCATCTCGGCAAGATTCGCTCCTTTACCACCAAGGAGGCCCTTCATCTCAGTATTCCCGTCGGCCTTCCCTCCCCCAAAATAATAGACATACTTTTTGGCCATCTCAATATCCTCCAGACTATGTGTAGTTTCTCATTTTCCGGATTTCGAAAAATCGGCGATCCAGCTGAAAAGGCCCGTAAGGCGGAGCAGGAGGGCGAGCCTGTTCTTTTTCAGGGATTCGTCCTTATCCATTACCAGTACCTTCTCGAAGAAACAGTCAATCGGACCTCTAAGAGATGCGAGATTCTCAAGAGCCTCCGTGTAGGACCTCTCTTTTGCTATCTTCTGCATCGCCGCCTCTGTATCCACAATCTTATCGTAAAGCTCCCTTTCCTCCCCGTGCTCGAACAAGTCTGTAGAAACCCCGGAGGAAGCTTTAAGCCCTCTCGTAATATTCTGAGCTCTTTTGAACCCGGTGATCAGTGATTCGTAGGCATCACTCCCCTTGAAGCCTGATAATGCCTCCACACGAACCTGAGCGTCGAGGACATTCTCGTAACCTGCATTCAGAACTGCTTCAATCACTTCATGGTCCTCGAATGATGTAGAAAAAATCCCGAGGAGCCTGGCACGGAAAAACTCCATCACTTCCGATGTAACCTCATCCACGCTCTTTTTTAAAAGTCCCCCGAGATTTTCAAGGGAGATATCCACGAGAGCGCGGAGTGAAATGTCGAGGCCCCTCTCAAGGATGATATGAAGGATCCCGATAACCTGCCGTCTCAGGGCATACGGGTCCTGGGTACCAGTGGGAATCAAGCCTACAGCAAAACACCCGCATATGGTGTCCATCTTGTCCCCGATTGATACAGCCATTCCTGTTTCAGTGGAAGGAAGGTCATCACCTGCACTCCTTGGGAGGTAATGTTCGAAGACAGCCTCGCAGACTTCCTCCTCCTCCCCGTTCTGGGTGGCATAGTCTCTTCCGATCTCCCCCTGGAGTTCGGGGAATTCGTAAACCACCCCTGTTACCAGGTCGGCTTTGGAGAGTAGAGCGGCCCTTCCCGCCATTTCAACCTTGGCGGGCCAGGCCCAACCGGCGACGATCCTCGCAAGTTTTTCCACCCTCAAGGTCTTTTCGTAGTAACTTCCCAGGTCTGCCTGGTACACCACCTCTTTGAGATCCTCAACCTTTTCGATGAGCGGCTGCTTCAGGTCATCCTTGTAATAGAAATCCGCATCGGATAGGCGCGCCCTTAAGACCCTTTCGTTTCCACGCACGATTGTGTCCATGTCCTCTGTGATCATGTTAGATACAGCTGCAAAGCCGGGGAAGAGGTTCCCTCCCGCGTCCTCGAAGACGAAATATTTCTGATGCTCCTTCATCGTTGTGATGAGAATCTCCCGGGGTAATTCGAGGAAAGACTCCTCGAAACGCCCGATCACCGTCACTGGATACTCTACGAGGTTTGCTACCGTTTCAAGCAGGCCCTCATCCTCCACCCACCTGTATCCGATCTTCTTCTCGATCTCGAGAAGCTGCTTCCTTATGATTTCCTTCCTCTCTTCAAAATTCACAAGTACGAAGGCCTTCTCGAGCTTCTTTTCATACTCAGAGCTATTTCCCAGGGTAATCTTTCCCGGTTTCAGAAACCTGTGGCCAAAGGTATGGTTGGAGCTTTTCACGTTTCCGAAGGAAACATCCACCACCTCGTCCCCGTAAAGCGCCACGATCCAGTGTACGGGCCTGGCGAACCTCACATCGAGGTCTGCCCAGCGCATAGATTTCTTGAAGGGCAATGAGGGAAGCAGGCCCGTGCATATATCAGGCAGGAGGTCCCGCGCGGAAGCGGCTTCCTCCAATCTCTTAAATCCCAACAACCTTACCCGCCGAGTACG
>CAYSOQ010000065.1:0-6816 GCA_964432685.1 uncultured bacterium | reverse complement strand
AGGAGGAAGCGCCTGAGAAGGCTGCCGAACCTGCCAAGGAGGAAGTGCCTGAGAAGGTTGCCGAACCTGCCAAGGAGGAAGCGCCTGAGAAGGCTGCCGAACCTGCCAAGGAGGAAGTGCCTGAGAATGCTGCCGAACCTGCAAAGGAAGATGAGCCTGTTTTACCCTCCCCCTCGGGAGAGGTGGAGGAAGGGGTGGATAAAAACGAGCCCCCGAAAAAGTCAGAGTAAGGAGATGTTGATATGGTACGCTTCAATCGGGTTATAGTCGCGGGTAATCTCGTACGGGACCCAGAAATACGCTTCCTGCCATCGGGTCTTTCTGTTGCCAATTTTACAGTTGCAGTGAACCACTCCTACCGGCAGAATGAAGAGTCCCGTGAAGAGGTATCCTACTTCGATGTGGTGGTATTCGGAAAACAGGGAGAAAATTGTGCTGAGTACCTGGCGAAGGGGAGGCCAGTCCTTGTTGAGGGCAGGCTGAGGCAGAGAAGGTGGGAGACTGATGAGGGACAGAAAAGGTCAAAGATCGAAATCCTGGGGCAGCAGGTACAGTTTTTAGGTAGTCCAAGGGGTTCAACGGGGGCTAAAGGAAGCGTTCAGGAACCTGTTGTGGAGCCCGTTAATGATGAGGATATACCCTTTTGAGGGTATCTTTAAAATTTATGTGGAGGGAGCAATAGTATGCAAAACCGCAGGAGATACCAGAAGAAAAGGTTCCAGAGGAAAAAATTCTGTAAGTTTTGTGCCGACAAGGAAATCATCATTGATTATAAGAATATTGCACAGCTCAGGTATTACATTACAGAACGGGGAAAAATCGTTCCAAGGCGGATCTCGGGAGCCTGTGCCGGACATCAGAGAAAGCTCACGAGGGAACTAAAGAAAGCCAGGATCATGGCCCTTATTCCCTTCACCACCACGCAGGTTAATTGACGAGGGGGGGAAGTATGAAGGTGATTCTCATTGAAGATGTGGACGGCCTGGGAAGAATCGGGGATATTGTGGATGTGGCGAGCGGGTACGGGAGGAACTATCTCATCCCCAAAGGGTTTGCGATACTGGCCAACAGGCGGAATATCAAGGCCCTGGAGCATGAAAAGGGGATACACGAAAAGAGGGCACAGAAGTCGCGGGATAGAGCCGAGGAACTTTCGGGTAAGATCGATGGTACAGAAGTGTTTATCAGTGCGAGAGTCGGAGAAGAAGGGAAGCTCTTCGGTGCCGTCACGTCAGCCGACATTGCTTCCGCTCTTACGGAGAAAGGAGTAGAAGTGGATAAGAAGCAGGTCCTCCTCGACAGTGTGATAAAAACAGAAGGGGAACATGCAGTTTCAATTAAAACGTCTCCAGGTGTCACGGCACAGGTGGTGGTCAGGGTGGTCCCCGCGAAATAGGGGGAAGCGTGCAGAATGTAATAAACGATAATCTGAAGGTCCCCCCTCACAACCTCGAGGCGGAAAGGGCGCTCTTGGGGAGCGTTCTCCTCAACTCTGATGTAGTCCCTACAGTACTCGAGAACCTTAAACCAGGTGATTTCTACAAGAGAGCCCACGGGGAGATATTCACCTCTGTGATAAATCTCTTTCAAAAACAAGAGCCTGTGGATGTACTCACCCTGAAAAATGAACTCCTGGGACGGGGGGTCCTTGAATCTATCGGCGGTGACCTCTATCTTTCTGAAGTTGTTAACAGCACGGTTGCTTCGTCGAATGCATCCTCCTATGCAAGGATAATCAAGGAAAAATCCCTCCTGAGAAAGGTGATTCACGCCGCAGAGGACATTGTGGTGAAGGGATACTCTAAATCGGAAGAGGCGGAGGACTTCATTGATTGGGCGGAAGGGCAGCTTTTCAAAATTGCTGAGGAAAAAGGAACCACTTCCTATCATCGAATGAAGGATCTCGTGAATATTATTCTGAAAGACATTGAGGGTCTTGCTGATGATCGAAAGCTGCTCAAGGGGATACCGAGTGGGTTCATAGATCTTGATAGCAAAACCCTCGGATTTCACCCCAGTGACCTGATCATCATCGCCGCTCGTCCCGGGATGGGAAAGACCGCCCTCTGCCTGAATATCGCCCAGCATGTTGCGTTGAAGGAAAAGAAGGCCGTTGCTGTGTTCTCTCTCGAGATGAGCAAGGAGCAGCTTGCAATGAGGATCCTCTGCTCCCTCGCCCGTGTCGATTTTTACCGCCTTAGGTCTGGTATCCTTCAGAGTGAAGAGTACTCCGCCATCGCAAGGGCAGCCGGAATGCTTTCTGAAGCACCCCTTTACATCGATGATTCCCCCGTCATATCATCCCTGGAACTCAGGGCGAAAGCTAGAAGGTTGAAACATGAATTAAAAGATGACCTTGGCCTCATTGCCGTAGATTACCTGCAGCTCATGAGGGGGAGGGAGAGAAAAGAGGTCAGAGAACAGGAAATATCTGAGATATCGAGGTCTCTCAAGGCACTGGCAAAGGAACTCAACATACCCGTAATTGCCATCTCACAGCTCAACAGGGCTGTGGAGTCGAGACAGGACAAACGCCCCCAACTCGCAGACCTTCGAGAGTCGGGGGCGATAGAACAGGATGCGGACCTCATCCTCTTCATCTACAGAGAGGAGTTATACCGGAAGGAGGATACCCCCGATGAGAAGAAAGGGATCGCAGAAGTTATAATTGGTAAACACAGAAATGGGCCTATCGGGATGGTTGATCTCCGGTTTTTCAGTGAATATACACGCTTTGATAATCTTTCCAAGGATTATTCATGAATCCTCGCCACGGGACCTAAGGAGAGAGGAACCACCTTCCATCGAGCGACCTGACCTTTCCGTCCATTTTCTCCTCTAGCATACGTTTCGCCGCAACGATTGCCTTCGCTATTGAATCGCCCATTACGAGGTGAGCGGTGACATAAGAGGCGAGGGCACACCCAGTTCCATGATAGTCGCGGCGCCCCTTCAGTTCACCTTTTATTATGGAAACTTCCCCTTCGTGGATTAAGGTGTCCCAGGAACGCTTTCCCGGCATATGTCCTCCCGTTATAAGGATTGATGCCCCCGAAAGAGAGGAAAGTGCAAGTCCCGCATCCGGGAGTTTCTTCATCCTGATTCCGAAGAGGTCAGCAATTGTCTTGAATTCAAGTAGGTTCGGTGTAATGAGTGTGCATTGGGGGATGAGCGTCTTCAAGGAAGGCAGTGCCCTCTCACTGACAAGGGGTGTTCCCCCTGAAGAGGTGAGGACGGGGTCGAATACTATGGGAATCTCCTGGTTTTCACGAAGAACTCTCGATACCGCCTTCGCAATTGATGGTGAGAAGATCATCCCCACCTTAATTGCGTCGATCCTGAAGGTGTCTCCCAGGGACGTGAGGGCGTCATTGAAATATTTCGTGCCTACAGGCTCCACCCTTTTTACAAGTCGGCCACTCTGTACGGTCAGGGAGGTGGGAATACCGGCTGCATTCAGCCCCATCTTGCGAAGGAGGGAAATATCGGATAACAGCCCCGCACCTCCTGTAGGATCCAACCCGGCCAGTACGAGGACGGTTCTACTTGCCACCTTTATTCTTCCCCTTCCCGCTGTCTCCCCTCACCTGAATCCTGAGCTTTTCTATCTTACTGTGGAGGGTGTTCCTGTTGATCCCCAGGATGCGAGCGGTTTTCATCTTGTTTCCCATGGTGGCATTGTAAACGGTTTTGATGAGGGGTTTCTCGACCTGCCTCATGAAGAGATCCCATAGGTCCCTCTCGCTTTCGATCTCTCTGCCGAGGTTTTTAACGAAGCTTTTGACCTTCGTCTCCACGAGCTTTTCAAAGGATAGGTCCTGGATTACCTTCTCAACGAACTGGGTTGCCCTCTGTCCCTGCTGGAGGAATGTTGATACCTCTTTGCCGGTGATGACACTTCCTTTCGAGTTTATACAGACTTTCATGATTAGGTTCTCGAGCTCCCTCACGTTACCTTGCCAGCTGTATTCTCCAAGTTCGTCGAGGGCCTCCCGGGATATCGATTTCTCCTTGTTCGTTAGCATTACCGAATATTTCCTTACGAAAAAACTTGCGAGTGTGATGATATCCTCTCGCCGTTCCCTCAGGGGAGGTATTTGGATCTGGAATACGTTCAGCCTGTCGTAAAGGTCTCCCCGAAATTTTCCCTTTTCCAGGAGCTCTTTCAGGTCCTGGTTCGAGGCGGCGATTATTCTCCCTTTGAACCTCCTCTGGATATTGCTTCCCAGTCGGAAGTATTCCCTCTCCTGGATAAACCGGAGAAGTTTCGCCTGGAGGTGCATGGGAGCATCCCCTATCTCATCGAAGAATATGGAACCCTCGTTTGCAGCTTCCACCTTCCCTGGCTTGTTCGTGTAAGATCCTGTAAATGCCCCTTTCTCATATCCGAAGATTTCGGATTCCACAAGTTCTCCCGGAATCGCTGCCATGTTGACTGCCACGAAGTTTCCTGCGTGGAACCTGGAAAGTTCATGGATGGTCTTTGCTACGAGCTCTTTCCCTGTTCCTCTCTCCCCCGTAATCAGGACAGTAATGTCCGTAGGGGCAACCCTTCCTATTTGTCTGTAGAGTTCGATGATCGGCCTGGAGTTTCCCACGATGCGTACATGCCTGAGATACTCTTCATCTCCGGTGAGGGCTTCCCCCTTCCTCCCAGCCTTCGAGTCGGCTTCGATCCCTTTGCTGTCCAGGATTGCCTCGATTTCCTCCAGGTCAAAAGGTTTGGTTAAGTATTCCAGAATTCCGAGGGCGGAAGCCCGTGCGGCGGGTTCCGGGCTCTTTACGGCTGTCATGACGATAAAGCGGGAGGGGCTCATATTCTTCACTGCGCTTTCTATTACAGTGAGGCCGTCCATTTCGGGCATCCTGATATCGATGAAAATGAGGTCGTAATGGTTTGCAATGATCTTTTCAAGAGCCTCGGCCCCGTCTGCGGCCTCGTCGATGTGGTAGTTCTTCTCGCGAGCGGTTTCTGATATGACCCACCTTATGGAACTGTCGTCATCCGCGATGAGAATTCTCTTTTGGGACAAATCACACTCCTTCTCTGTTCAAGGGAAAGTATATCTTGAAAGCCTTTCCAACCGGAAGGGTTTTTACTTTTATCGACCCCCCGTGGCATTTGACAGTGTGTTTCACGAAGAAGAGCCCCATTCCCGTACCCCCGGTCTTGTCGGTAAAGAAAGGGAGGAATATTCTTGGGATCACGCTTTCTGGAATCTCCCTCCCCGTGTCAAAAAAATCTATCTCGATTATGAAGTTCTTCGTATTACCCTCAGTGCGCAAGATGAAATCCTCATGGAGCTTCAGAGTAATCTGGATGAGCCCTTCTTTTCCAATAGCTTCTTCCGAGTTCTTGAGGATATTCATGAAAGCGCGGAAGAGGGCATCCCTGTCCCCGGAGAGGGGAGGAAGGGAGGTGTCAGCAATGAAGCGGGTCTCGATTTTCTTCCCGGTATTCGCGATATGGGACCTTATGAGGTCCAGGTTCTCCGTAAGTATTTCCAGGAGATCCAACTTTTCCAGGTGACCGCTTTTTTCATGAAAGGATAGGCTATCAATGAACCTGTTTATCCTGTCTGCCTCCCGCAATATCACCTCCCCGTGATGCTGAAAAGGAGAATCATCATCTAGCCCCCTTATGAGCATCTGGGCAGCTCCCCTGATGCCTCCCAGGGGATTTTTTATTTCGTGGGAAATTCCCTTCCAGACGGTATCGAATAGATCGTCCCGGTTCTCCTGCACCTCGAGTATTTTTTCTACCAGGCTCCCTTCCTTCTTCTTGAAAGAGACCGTGAGGAATTGGCTTCCCCCGTCCGGTGGTTCTATAAGATCGAGCTCAACGAGTGATAGGGGCAGGTGAAGGTCCTTATGGTTCGAAATATAGGGATCGAAGATGATGACCCGTTTTCCCTTCAGGCATTTATCGACGTATTTCTGGAAATTCTCAATTCCAGAAAATAGCTCCTGGATCTTCATCCTCCGCAAGTTGGTGTCCGATATGAGGAGCGCTTCCTGGGCTGCACTGTTCGCGTAGAGTATGCCTCCCCTGGAATCCGCCAGAAGTATGGATACCCCTATCACCTCGGGGATCTGCTCAATCAACCTCGTTAAAGTATCCTTTGATTTCACCTAACATTTCCTCTGGGTTGTGAATGGAATTCATCCTCTGTCGGAACTCTGAAGAACCGGGAAGGCTCTTAGTGTACCAGGCAAGGCACTTCCTGAACAGGATAGGAGCCCTCTCACCGTAGACGGAGAGGAGATTCTCATAGTGGCTAAGTACTGCATGCCTTATTCCCTCAGTGTGAGAGGAGGTGTTTCCGTTCAAGGTACTCTCTATTTCAAGGAAGATGAGAGGATTCCTGAGTGCACCCCTTCCCACCATGATGCGGCGGCATCCAGTAATATCCATTACATTTATCGCATCCTCCGCGCTGAAAATCCCTCCATTTGTGATGATGTAGACGTTGGGAAGGAGTTCCTTGATTTCACGGGTTTTACGATGGTCCGCATCTCCTCCCATACCCTTCTCCACACATCTCGGGTGGACAAAAAGGGCGTCGGCACCCTCCTCTGCGAGGGCTTCTGAGAGGGGAAGATAGGATCGGTCTTCTTCATTCCATCCAGTCCTGATTTTCACGGTGAGGGGAACTGAGATATTTTCCTTGATTTTCCTGATGATGAACGAGGCTTTCTTGATGTCTTTGAGCAGTGTGGCACCTGCCCCTGTCCTAAGCACCCTCTTCACCGGCCAGCGCATGATGATGTCGATAAAATCGAAAACCAGGGTTTCTCCTAAGAGTGCTGAGAAAG
>CAYSOQ010000064.1:0-6900 GCA_964432685.1 uncultured bacterium | reverse complement strand
ACTGAATGAAGTGGTCCCCCCATCCTCCGGATAACTCCCCGACCAGGTTGCAGAATTCCCGGTAATTGTCCCGGCCCCGCTACTTCCTCCGCCGATGGTGATGCTGTTGCCGATCTGGGCAACAGTTATTGTGTGGGGATCTGAGTAGGGCCCGTCGCAACTGTCGGTCCCGTTTTCTGTGATAGTCCATGTGCCCTGAACATTCGCGGCTGTCGGTGATGGACCCGAACTCGATGTATCGGTTGCACCACCACCACCACAGGAAACAAAAAGCAAAGCCATGATTCCTGCAAGAGCAACCGGCCATAAAAATGAAAATAATCCCTTTTTCCCTTTCATTGAACCCCCCTTCCTCCTGAATTTTCAGGGATACGAACAAACACCCCGAATCTGAAACGGATTCACCCCCCTGATGTCCGCCAGACCCTCAAATAGCCTACCTGTTCCTTCCCTTATAATGAAGAAACCCCCACCACGGAAACCTTTTCAGTAAAAAGAAACAACATTCTATAATTAGATTGCCAAAGTATAGAGGATAAAAACTTATAATTCAAGACATTTTTACTGATAACTGTTACTCGGAAGAAGTCTCTTGAGAAAGAATCGAAGGAAAAGGAGAAGAAGGGTCAGAGGAGAAAAGCGAGATCCCTCATCTTATCTCTACAAATTTCCACAACCTTCTCGGCATCACCGGTTGTAATGTTCAGCCTATCAATGGCCAAACAGGAAGGACAGATCTCCAGTTTCCCCTGATCAAACCCGATCCTCACGACATACGTGATGGCATTCGCAATATGGACCAGATCAAGCCGCAGGTCATGATACTTGAATTTATCGGGCTGATGATGCCACCTGACAGTGTGTACAATTTCAGGGGGTAGGCCCCACTTCGAAAGGAGGATTGAACCAGCTTCCGCATGGTCGATACCTAAGCTATGCTTCTCCGCGATATCCACCGTGATCTGCTCCCTTAATGCCATTCCTGTGAAGATTTCTTTTTCAATTTCTACATAGGGGCCCAGGAGGACTTTCCCTATATCATGGAGAAGGCCGGAAAGGTAGGTGTGTGGAGGAACTTCACTCCCTCCTATCAGGGACATCTCTTTCGCAATTAAGGCCACAGCGACTGAATGTTTCCAGAGGTCCTTTGGATGCATGTGATACGCCTGCTCCGCATCCCTTATATAAGGTGCGAAAAATAGTGCCTGGGCGATTTCAGTGAGGGTAACTTTTCCATTATATGTGTGGAATTTATCGAAGGATTCCTGGCCAATTATCTCCTTTAATTCTTTCTCGTCTCCCCCAGGCTCGAGAAGGATATCCAGGTGACTCTCCTTGGGGATAGTCAGGGAAAAATCATTTTGGACCCTGTATAATACATTCTCCCTGACATCAATTGGACCTTCCCTCTTCTGCTTTGCACCTTTCTTTTTCAAGACACATTTTTCCTAAGTATTTACATACATTTATCGTATATTTTCATGAAATCTTTAGGTGGATAGGGGACTTTGATGAAATATAGTCTTGGGAACTGGTTTATAACCTCTCCACTTCAATATCCGAAATCTCCAGATGCACGAGGACTAGACTCTTGAGTGGTTGCCCCCCTTCCGTCCTGGGATATACGACCCTGCGTGTAGGGATGACTAACCCCTTCGTAACAATGAACTCCGAGGAATAGTGGGCAGCCCTGGCCCACTTCCCGAAGGAAGAAGCAATGTAATCGTGTCGAATGATGAGTCCCTCCCTGTTGAGGTAGAACACCTGATCCCTGCTGTGTGTAGGGAGGTCTTCGGGAAAGGTGGCACTAACCCTCCGAAATTCTTCCCCCCCTACTCTCACAGGGTCTAACTCGGAGATGGACACACCGGATGTATCGAGCAGAAAGGGAAGATTTATGTAGTTCCAGAAGGCAAATCCACCGAAATAAAGTAGATCGAGATGATCCCAGAAGAGTTTTCTTCTAAAAGTGTGGAAATAGGTACCCGGGTCCGAACGGTCTTTCACGTGAGAACCGTCTGCCCTCTCAAGGGAGACACGGTCCCTCTCGAAGATCCCTCTGAAGCCTTTACGGGGGAAGGGGTCAATTAAAACTTTCGGAAATCGGGGGGAAATCTTCACCTTCGCAGTGCCAAAGCCAAAAGGCCTGAACCGTGTCGCAAGGGCAAGACCCGTGGTCCTAACACGGAAGGCAATCTCCTTCACAGGATTCCAGTGGTCCCAGCCCCCGTGGGCCTTCACTGCGCAGCTGATCAGTTCATTTCCTCTCGCCATTTCACCCTCCTCTCGCTAATTGCGCCGAATCATGAGGACAGGAATCGACACGGTGTGGCGAACCTTGTGTGCAACGCTCCCGAATAGAATATCGATGAGCCACCCGTGGCCATGGGTTGCCATTGCGATGAGGTCCGCGCTGATTTCCTTCGCCTTCTCAGGGATCACGTTCTCCGGTTCTCCATATTCGATGATCCATTCGGCTGGAATACCCGATTCCTTGAACCTGGCAACACTGGCCTCGAGGTAGGTGGTGGCCACCTCTGTTTCATGCCTGAGGGCATCTCTCGTGTGGGAATGGATCACACGAATCAGGTGGAGTTCCGATCCGTGAATCTTCGCCAGCCCCATCATATGGTCGAGTATCGTTTCGTCTGCTTCGCTCCCATCGAGGGGTATCAGAACCTTCTTGTACATGCATTCCTCCCCTTCCATTTTACATTCCTCCCAAGGTTGCGAATAAGAGAAATATGTTCAGTCCAATAATGATCGCCGAGACGATCACTCCCAGGGTGATTTCACCTCTTTTGCTCACAAAGTTCCCCATTACCTTTCTGCTTGACGCCAGGATCACCAGTGGAATGATTGTAAATGGAAGCTGGATGCTCAAGGCAACCTGGCTGAGAATGAGAATCTTGTAGGAATTCACGTTCAAGAGTATGACCAGGAGCGCAGGGAAGGCTGTTGCGATGAGCCCTACGCGGTACAGGAGACTCCGGGGGTCTTCCGGTCTGCCCAGGAATCCCGTGATCACATTCGCCTCCGCCATGGAGGAGGTGATGGAAGAACCTACCCCTGAGAAGAGAAGGGCAACCCCAAAGAGGAATTGGGCAAATGAGCCCGCAAGGGGTTTGAGGGTAGCTGAAGCCTGTTCAATACCCGTCACCACCACGCCATTACGGAAGAACACTGCCGCGGCAACTATTATCATTGCCGAATTCACAAGCCATCCCATGAACATCGCAACAGTAGTGTCCACATCCTGGAATCTTATGAGCATCCGCTTCCTGGTTTCATCTCCAGACCAGTCGCGGCTCTGAATTACATTGGAGTGGAGGTAGATGTTGTGGGGCATGACCACAGCACCGAGCATCCCCATTGCGAGATAGATAGTATCCCCATTCAGCCGTGGGATGAAGAGACCTGCCGCAGCAGAGCCGTAATCCGGAGAAACGAGAAAGAGCTCGATAACATAGCAGAGGGCGATTATACCGAGAAACCCCATGATCATTCTCTCCAGACTGTGGTAGCGCTGGCCGATTATAGCGTATATCTCCAGAGCCACAGTTAAGACGGCGCCAAGCCATACAGGGAAACCGAAGAGGAGGTGGAACCCAAGGGCCCCACCCAAAAGCTCCGCTACATCCGTTGCAACACAGGCTAAAAAGATAGTGAGACCCAGGAAATGGGAAACCGGCCGGGGGAAATACTCCCTCATATTCGCGGCAAGAGATTTCCCGGAAACAATGCCTATCCGCGCAGAAAGGCGCTGGAGAAGAATGAGCATGAGAGTTGAGAGGGTGATCACCCAGAGGAGATCGTAGTTGTGCCGTGCACCCCCTTCGATATTCGTGGCCCAGTTACCCGGGTCGATGAAGCCAACGGTGATTAGGAACCCCGGGCCGAGGTACCTAAGAAACTCTTTCTTGATTATATGCCTTCCAAGTTTTACAGATGCTATTCTATCCCGTAGGGTCTGCCCCATTGTTTTCCCTCTCACCCATACTATCTCAACACCAGATATGTGGACCACATAATCATTCCCTTTCTTATCGTTTCTGGAATCCTTTCGTCCCCATCATTGTTTGATGCTCCAACTCATTATGCCTCTTCAAAATACGTACCAGTCTATCATTCCGAATTCAGAACTCTGATCTCGGATCTCTGAACAGTATTGCTCTGGGATCTGGAATCTGGGAACAGGGGACTGTTACCTGGTTACGTGGTGTTTCCTTTTTAGAGTTTCTGCTAGCTGTTTGAGGAACCTATTTGCACAATTCTTTCATCTATCAAGTATCAAGGAAAACATGCTTTCGTATTATATAATGCAGGTTCCACAATGCACCCATCGGCTCCTCTCTTTTTAGAGGGGGTAAGCGCAAATGGGCAAGGAGATAGAAATGAAGATAGGTGTTCTTACAGGAGGGGGTGACTGTCCGGGCCTTAATGCCGTGATCAGGGCAGTCGTAAGGAAATCGGATAGATTGGGTTTTCGCGTAGTCGGTATAAGGAACGGCTGGAAAGGCCTCCTCGATCTTTCCTATATCGACCTGCTCCCGGATATGGTTTCCGGAATCCTGCATTTAGGAGGAACGATTCTCGGGACTTCCAGGACAAATCCCCTCAAACACGAGGAAGGGTTAAAGAAGGTTAACCGGAATCTCTCCAGGCTGGAACTGGATGGTGTTATTGCCATCGGGGGAGAGGACACTCTCGGTGTGGCGAAGACTCTTTTTGAAGAGGGAGTGAAGGTAGTGGGGGTTCCAAAGACGATTGACAACGATCTGTCCGGCACCGATTTCACCTTTGGCTTCAACACGGCGGTCACTATCGCCACCGAGGCCATCGACCGCCTCCATTCCACTGCGGAATCCCACAACCGGATCATGGTTATCGAGGTGATGGGGAGAAATACCGGGTGGATCGCAACTTACTCCGGGCTTGCAGGGGGCGCGGACATTATCCTGATTCCCGAGATCCCAATCGATCTGGATGATGTGTGCGAACTTCTCATTAAACGGCATTCCCGTGGGAAAAAATTCTCTATCGTGGTCGTGGCGGAGGGGGCGAAGATCGCTCCCACACCGGAAGAGGAAGGGCACTTGATTACCTATGAGAAAAAGGTGGATGAGTTCGGCCATGTGCGGCTCGGGGGAATTGCACAGATCATCGCCTCTGAGATCGAGAGGAGGACGGAGTACGAGACGAGGTTCGTCGTCCTGGGTCATACCCAGAGAGGGGGGTCCCCAACCCCATACGACAGGGTCCTGGCAACAAGGTTCGGTATCTTTGCGTCGGAAATGGTGAGCAGGGGAGTTTTCGGGAAGATGGCAGCACTATCGGGAGACAGGATCATCTCAGTTCCTCTCGAAGAAGCGGTGTCGGAAACTAAAACAGTGAACCTCGACATCTACAGGATCGCCCAGGAGTTTTTCGGATAACCCGCATCAAAAAAGGGGGAGATAAAAGTGCGAATTCACTATCTGCAGCATGTTCCATTTGAAGGGCCCGCTGCGATTACAGATTGGGCATTCGAGAGAGGACACGAGGTGGGGAAGACTTTTCTCTTCCAGGAGGATGGGCTGCCAGGAACTGGCGAGTTCGATTGGCTCGTCGTAATGGGAGGGCCGATGGGGACGGATGAGGTGGAAAAGTTTCCCTGGCTAACAGACGAAAAATTACTCATTGAGAAATCGATTGAGAATGGAAAAACTGTGATAGGCATCTGCCTGGGTGCCCAGTTAATCGCAGAAGTCCTCGGGGCGAATATCTTCAAGAACCAATACGCTGAGATAGGCTGGTTTCCAGTAACCCTTACCCCTGAAGCCAGGCTTGGTTCTCATTTCGGTGGTTTCCCTCAAGAATTCAACGCTTTTCACTGGCATAGAAACACCTTCGATATCCCATCAGGAGCCCGACAAATAGGGTTTTCAGAGGGATGTAGAAACCAGGTATTCCAGTATGGAAATACCGTTACAGGGCTCCAGTTTCACCTGGAAACCACAGAAAATAGCGCGTCCCAACTTCTGGAGAATTGCAGCGGGGACCTTACGGAAGGTAAATACATCCAGAATAGAGATGAAATTCTCTCAGATAAAACGAGATTTACAGGGATCGGGAGACTCCTTTACCAGCTTCTGGACAGTATGGCAAACTACAATAGTCCGACGAAAAAGCTGGCAATTCCTAATTCAGAATTCTGAATTCCGAGGAAAACCAAAAATAGTTCAAAGGAAAACTGGAAATGTCCCTGACTGTAGTTTCGGGTTTCGCGTTTCGAGTAAGGTTTTTCTCTGAACTCTAAACACAAAACTCGGAACTTGTTAGTTCTGGGAACTGTTATTTGCTCTTTTCTTTTTTTGAGGGAATAATCGGCTCGAT
Source organism: uncultured bacterium (assembly GCA_964432685.1). GTDB lineage: Bacteria > Desulfobacterota > Deferrimicrobia > J040 > J040 > CAYSOQ01. Next base: position 525 of record CAYSOQ010000064.1, on the reverse strand, counting down.
TACCTTCACGGGAGCCTTCAGGATCCGCCCCATGGTCCTCAGCAGGCCAGAGCCCACCGATCCGGGGGAAAGAAAAGTAACATCCGGATTTCCAAGTTCTCCCTCTACTTTTACCGGAAGGGAGACGAGGTTTCCCCCTAATATATAATTTACTAAGGGAATGTTCTTGACGATAGCGTCCATGGTCTTTAACGGGGAGACAAGAATGTTCATTTTTATCCTTTTTTCCACCAGGTTCACTTGACCCTCCCCCACCATCTCGAGGCTCTTGCCATCCAGGTGTGCTTCCTTCAGATCAAATCTCCCTTTATTAATATCCCCTTTGATTGAAAGTGTGTTATATGCGAAGCCTTCCTTCATGAGATCAGGCAGTTTCCCCCGGAACACCTCTGTCACGTTTATGAGGGAAATAATCCTCGCAATGGTGCCTCCCTCGTAAATCCTTCCATCCCGTGCGGTGAAATCGATTTTTCCCTTCATCAACTTGAAGATATTCTTCTCTGTCCCCTCACCAGCCAGGTCTCC
>CAYSOQ010000063.1:0-6963 GCA_964432685.1 uncultured bacterium | reverse complement strand
GAAGGAAATTGTTACCAGGAGAACCCGCTTTGACCTGGATCGGGCCCGGGCGAGGGCCCACATCCTCGAAGGACTTCTAATAGCACTGGATCAACTTGACGAAGTAATCGAACTAATCCGGAAGTCTAAAGATGTGAAGAGTGCGAAGGAAGGTCTTGTGGAGAAGTTTCCCCTCACCGAAATACAGGCGAAGGCAATTCTCGAGATGCGTCTTCAGCGCCTCACGGGACTCGAGAGGAAGAAAATAAGGGATGAGCACAGCGACGTAAGGAAGGATATCAGGAGATATGAGGAGATCCTCGGTGAAGAGAAGGTGCTCCTCGAGGTCATAAAAAGGGAACTCGGCGAAGTAGTAGAGGAGTTTGGGGACGAGAGGCGATCGCAGATTGTTGAGAGGATCGAGGACCTGAGCATTGAAGATCTGATCATGGACGAAGAGATGGTTGTTACCGTGTCCCACAACGGGTACATCAAGCGCAATCCTATCAGCCTCTACCGTGCACAGAGGCGGGGAGGAAGGGGAAAGATTGGGATGGGGACCAGGGAGGAGGATTTTGTATCTCACCTCTTCATAGCTTCGATGCATTCCTTCCTCATGTTCTTCAGCAACAGGGGGAGGGTTTACTGGAAGAAGGTGCATGAGATACCGGAGGCGTCAAGGACAGGTAGGGGCCGTGCCATAATCAACCTGCTCCCGGTGGAGAAGGAAGAATTCATTACGACTGTTCTCCCGGTGAGAGAGTTTTCCCCGGGGAACTACATTATTATGGCTACAGAAAAGGGGATTATCAAGAAAACGGATATGATGGAGTTCAGCCGGCCAAGGAGTTCGGGGATTATCGCCCTTAACCTCCGTGAGAACGACAACCTGATGAATGTGGTTATATCCTCTGGAGAGGACCATATTATCATTACCACACGAAAGGGGTTGTCCATCCGTTTCAACGAGAAGGATGTGCGCTCCATGGGAAGGCAGGCAGGTGGCGTTAGGGGGATCAACCTGAAAAAGGACGATGTGGCAGTGATGATGGATGTAGTACGGGAAGAGGGTCAGCTCCTAACGGTGACCGAAGGAGGATACGGAAAGAGGACCGGAGTAGAGGAATACAGACGGCAGAGCAGGGGAGGTAAGGGAATTATCACCTTGAAGGTTACTGATCGGACAGGGAACGTGATCAGTGCAATCCTTGTGAGCGTAGAAGACCAGCTGATGCTTATTTCAGACAGTGGTAAAATAATCCGAATAAGAGTTAACGAGATCCGCACCATCGGGAGGAATACCCAGGGTGTGCGCCTGATGGACCTGGAAAAAGGGGAAAAATTGCAGTCAGTGGCCCGTCTGGCAGAGAGGGAGGAATGAAGAACCGGAATACATTCATAACCATACTCCTGCTGGTCCTGGTATTGACGGGATGTACGGAGCCTGCGAAGAAACTGTACGTAGAGGGCGAAGTCAGCGGGAGCATGGGAAAGTGGGAGGAAGCACGGGTGAGCTACTTCACCCTTCTGGAAACCTACCCCGAATCCCGATTCGCCCCTTCGTCCCTTTTAAAGCTAGGAGATATTTTTGGGTATGTGGACAAAGATTTCGAGTCTGCTTTAGAGATGTACGATTCACTCGTACTGAACTATCCTCAATCTGACCATGTCCCGGATGCCCTTCTCAGGAAAGCGGAAATTCTCATTGAGAAGAGACAGGATGTAATGGGAAGTATGGAGACACTTGAACGGGTTTACCAGGGATATCCTGACTGTAAGAATAGGGACCGGCTCATCGTACTCATGTCGAGGTGCCTGGAGGCAAAGGAGAGCTTCACAAGGGAGCGGGCATACCTCCTGGAACTCATTCGGGAATATCCCGGCTCGAAATATATTGAGGAGGCCTGTTACCTCTACGGAATGGCGTGTCTCGGGGACGGTCTCGCAGATGAATCTCTACTCGCCTTTAAGAATATACTCGCAAAGTATCCTGGAGGGAGATTTGCTGCCAGGGCCGAGATCGGATACGCAGAAGCCCTCAAAGAAAAGGTTGGTACACAGGAGGCGGCAAATTACCTAGCCGCAGTGATGGACAGGTATGTCCTTGGGGACAGGAATGTTATTCAACAGAGAATCAGGGTTCTGAAGAACCGGGTCCCCCTCTCGAAGATCAGGATTCCTGGCAGGCGGCTTGGGAGACGGCGTTGAAAGGGGGAAAAGTATTTCGCTTCTCACAGCGGGCAAAACTCGAGGACTTAGTAAGAATAGTGGCAGAGAGGGAAGTGCCGGCGGAAGGTCTGGAAGAAATTGCCCGGGATATTTCGAGGTTCGGGGACAATGCTGTGGGGCCTCTTCTCACTGCGCTGGAAAACACTGTAGATGAGCATGCGTTTTACAGGATCACCTATGTGATCGAATGCCTCCAGAACAGCGAGTTCGTAGAATCTCTGCTTCGTATCCTGCTGACAAAGGAGTTACCGTCAACACTTAGGGGGCAGATCCTGAATGTTCTTGGTAACTACGATGTGGATATTTCCGACTCAATCCTCGGAGCAATTCCGGGGAAACTACAGGACCTTACGGAAAGCTTCGTAAATCTTACAATTCGAGATGAGAACCTTCTCGAGAGTTTCCTCGAGGAGTTTCAGCATCTTGAGGTGGATCTCAAGAAAGAGATAGTTGACCGTATCGCCTCCATAAGGAGCAAACGCTCCGTATTTATTCTCTTTGTCATTGCATCTATGACCCTTGACCAGGTTGCAGGTTATGCAGCGAAGGCTCTCGGAAAGGTGCGGGACGGAATGGCTCTTGCCGCTCTTGAGAGATTGGGGGAAAGGACCCGGGATGGGGAAGTTCGCAAACAGGTACTGCGGTCGACCAGAAAACTTCACCTCGCAGGTGTATCGAGAAAGAAACGTTTCTTCCGCTTCCCCGAGGGGCCCTTCTACCATGTCTACGTGAGTCGTATAGACGGGCTGGGGGAATTTTCCATCAATTTCTCACGCTTCTACGATGACCGGAAACGTTCACTCGCGATGAGTGTCTTTCAGGTACATGAAGGGAGGGGGATAACAGAGTGTTTTGGACACCTGAAGATCTCCACCAGGAGTTTTGATCACAATATGTCCAGCCTCATAAAGGCGAGGATCTCATTGGAAGTACCATACGAGTATGGAGTCAGACTACTGAGGCACGGCATGTACCTGACGGAGAGATGGGGGGGGCTCTACCCGCCTGAAATGTCTCTGAGGGAGCAGATGTTGGCACCCGACGAACTGTCCCCTGAACCCCACAGAGTGGAGATCAAGAGTTGTGATAGCGAGAAAGAGATCGACAATCTCTCCCTGCTGGAAAGAACGGGACGCCTCATATCCATCCCGGAATGTTCAGATTGGTTCATCTCATCCAGAAAGACATTCGAATTTGCTGAGAAGTATGACTCATGCGGGGGATTCCGGGAAGAGAACCATGAAGGTCCCCGGCCTGTGCGCATCCTCTCGGGTTTTATACGTGAGTGCCTCTGGCCAATGAGAGATACGATCAAAGAGCGGCTACTCTTTGCAGCAGAGGTCATGGAGAGGGGTGGCAGACCGAGAAAATACATACGTTCCGCCCTCTGTGCCGCCCTGAACATCGGTAAAGAGGGAAACGTAAATTTCGCACGACACCCCTTCATTCTATCCCTTGCCAGGGAATCGCTCAGGGAGGCTTCGGAGTATATGAGGGAAGGCGGAGATTATACAGCTTTCTTCGATGATTACGGCGATGAAGGTTAGGGGAAAAGAGACACTTTCTATCATCGGAGCGGGGGCATGGGGTACCGCCATGGCGATCTCCCTCAGCGGGAATTTTGAAGAGGTGACCCTCTGGTCCTATTGCGGGGAAACCCTCTCGGCCATGAAAGAGGAACGGGAGAATCGAACCTTCCTGCCAGGATATCAACTTCCCAGCAACATTCATCCAACAGGGGATCTCAAGGAAGCAGTCCTTGGCGTAAATACCCTGATTTTTGCTGTCCCATCTCAACATACGAGGGAGGTAGCCCGGGAGGCAGCATGCCATGTGAGAAAAGGAACATATCTGGTATCCCTTTCAAAGGGAATTGAAACTAAATCGCTGAAACGTGTGAGCGAAGTCCTATACCAGGAAATGGGGGAAAAGGTTGGTTCTCCCATCGCTGTTCTTTCAGGGCCTACTTTTGCAAAGGAAGTGGCCGCCCGGAAACCGGCGGCGGCTACCATTGCTTGCAGCGACCTTTCCGTATCCCAGTTTCTCCAGAGGAAGCTGAGCACCCCCCGGTTGCGACTTTACGCGGATACGGATGTAACCGGGGTGGAGGTGGGAGGAGCGGTGAAGAACGTGATTGCTATCGCGACGGGTATCGCCGATGGAATCGGGTTCGGGTACAATGCGAGGGCAGCGATTATTACCAGAGGGCTTACCGAGATCACCCGCATGGGCATCGCTCTTGGCGCAGAGAAGGAGACCTTTCAGGGCCTCGCCGGAATCGGGGACCTGATCCTGACGTGCACGGGTGATTTGAGCAGGAACCGTACCTTCGGTTTCAGGCTGGGACAGGGAGAAAGGGCTGAGGATATCCTCGGGGCTTCGAAGATGGTGGTTGAGGGTGTGAAAACCAGCCAGGCTGTACACGAGCTCCGGAAAGAATTGGGTGTGGAGATGCCTATTGCGGAACAGGTTCATCAGATACTTTACAAAGGGAAAAGGGCTGACGAGGCAGTTGAGGAGCTCCTATCACGTTCACTAAAGATAGAAAAGGAGTAAAATAAAGGTTTATGGAGAGGACAAGAGAGCTACAGAATAGGGTACGGGATCTCGTGGGTGATCGCGGCGCGGTCCTGTTGGCCCACAACTACCAGCGTGATGAGATCCAGGAGATAGCAGATATCACGGGAGATTCCCTGGGGCTCAGCATGGAAGCGGCCCGAACAGATGCGGAGACCATTGTATTCTGCGGGGTACATTTCATGGCAGAGAGCGCATCCATCCTTTCTGCGGGGAAACGGGTGATCCTCCCTCGGATGGATGCAGGCTGCCCTATGGCCGACATGATCACAGGTGAGGAGCTTCGCCAGTACAGGGAAACTCACCCGGACCACGTGGTTGTAACCTATGTGAATTCTTCTGCGGAGGTGAAGGCGTGGTCACATATCTGCTGTACATCAGCCAATGCAGTGTCTGTCATCAAATCCATTCCAGAGGACAAAAAAGTGTTCATGGTTCCTGACAGGAACCTTGCAAGGTACGTGGAAACAAAGGCTAAGAGGAAGCTCGAGTGGTGGGACGGGTACTGCCCAACCCATGACAGGGTGACCGCAGAAGATATTGGGAAGATGAGGAATGAACACCCTCTGGCCAGGGTGGTGGTACACCCTGAATGCAGGGAGGAGGTAATTAATCTTGCAGACCATGTCTGCTCAACATCAGGGATGTATCGTTTCTGTTCGGAATCGGAGGCAGAAGAGTTCATCATAGGGACGGAGATGGGGATACTGTACAGACTGAGGAAGGATAATCCCGGGAAACAGTTTTACCTTGCATCCAGGGCACTTATCTGCCCTAACATGAAACTTACCACCCTCGAGGATATAGTCGACTCCCTCGAAAACATGGAAAATGTCATCACCGTCCCCGAGGAAATCAGAGAAAGGGCAAGGAGTGCGCTGGACGCCATGGTTAGGGTGCCAAGAGACTCCTGAACGTGATATGAGCAGAGCCAGGATAGAGGAATCTACTTCAGAATTGGGAACTCTGAGGGAGAACATCAGAGCATGGGTGAGAATGGCTCCCCTTTCAGGGGTGTCATGGGCTCTTTCGAAGAATTTCAGGGAGACGGGCCAACGAGTAATCCTTGTTGTTCCCGGAAAAAAGGAGGCTGAGGAGGCGCTCCTCGCCTTCCGGGGATTCGAAGAAGAGGGTTTTGCCTCTATTTTTCCACACTATGAGCTCAATCCATATGAAATGGCTTCCCCCGAACCTGGTATTACTTCAAGACGGATTGATACCCTCTTCGGGATCGCTTCGGGAAAGGTGAAGGCGGCTGTTGCGACTGCAGAAGCATTTACCTCTTTCACCCTTCCCCCGGGTGCACTGAAGGAGAGGGAACTCTCAGTTGTAGTAGGTGAAATCCTGGAAAGAAGGTCACTATCCTCGTGGCTCGTGGAGAATGGGTTCGAGAGGATCCCCGAGGTGAGCGACCCTGGAGATTTCTCCGTACGGGGGGGGATCGTCGATTGCTATCCCCCGGGAACCGGGCTCCCACTCAGGATAGAGCTGGATGGAGACCTGGTGGCGTCGGTGCGGTTTTTCGACCCGGAAACGCAGCGGACCATCCGGGAAACTGAACAGGTTTCCCTGTACCCGGCATCAGAGCTGTTACGTCCCAGGGAGAAGGAAATAACGGGAGGTCTCCCCATCGAAGTCGAATCATTCCTACTTACGGGAACGAGGTATCCAGGCCTCGAAATCCAGCTTCCCAGGATATACGGGAAAAGCGGCCACATAACGAATTACTTCGATATTCCTCCTCAATTGGTCTTTTATGGGTTTGGTGAAATAGAAAGGAGGTGGAGATTTCTTCTCGAACTAGCCCACACGATTTGGAAACAGAGGAAGGAGAATCTTCCCGCTCCTGAAGAGCTGTATGGAAATTGGGAATATCTGGCCGACATTTTCAACAACCACAAAGTGACTGCCTTTGATGTCCTTCCAGAGAGAGAACCGGGAAAGATATTTTTCGGTGAGGAGATCGTCCCCCCTCTCAAAGCTTTTCCCCCCCTCCCCTCTCAGAGGAGCCTGGACTCTATCATTTCCACTATGAAGGAGTTTTTGCGAGGGGGAAAGATCATACTCATTTCGGTAGCGAGTGAGTATCGGCGGGGGGGGTTGTTCCCCCCGCTTTAGGGGGAGAGAGGTGTTTTTACGCGCCCTCGAGGGGTGACTAGCACGGGTAAACGTACTAAT
>CAYSOQ010000062.1:0-6966 GCA_964432685.1 uncultured bacterium | reverse complement strand
AACCTCTAGATCACAGCGGAAGAGTATCGCTCCGTGGGGGTGTGTTAGGGTGTTGTTGAAAAATAAGTGGAACCACCCCCGCCATATTGAAATACAGATTCTCGCGGACAGCCATGGGAATGTAATCCACCTCAATGAGAGGGAATGTTCCATCCAGAGAAGGCACCAGAAAGTCATCGAAGAGAGCCCCTCCGTGTTAGTAACGGACGAGATCCGGCAAAGTATGGGGGAGGTTGCTGTGGCTACTGCGAAGGCCGTGAACTACGAAGGCGCGGGAACGGTAGAATTCCTGATGGATAAGGACAGGAACTTCTACTTCCTGGAGATGAACACCAGGCTTCAGGTTGAGCATACCGTCACAGAGATGGTGACGGGGATCGATCTCGTAAAAGAACAGATTAAGATCGCTGCAGGGGAGGAACTGGATATCTCTCAGGAGGAAGTGAGGCAGGTGGGGCACGCCATCGAGTGCAGGATTTACGCTGAAGACCCCGACAGGAACTTCTTTCCTTGCCCCGGTTTCATCGAGAGACTAAGGGTCCCGGGAGGCCCCGGTGTCCGTGACGATTCAGGTGTCTTCGAGGGATTCGAGATACCGATACACTACGATCCGATGATCTCGAAGCTCATCGTTTGGGGGGACACAAGAGGGGAAGCAATCAACAGGATGAGGCGTGCTCTCTCCGAGTATGTGATCACCGGAGTAAAAACAACTGTCCCTTTTCACCTTCGGGTGATGAACAATGCACATTTCATCAGTGGGGATTTCGACACGAATTTCATCGATAAAGTTTTTTTTAAAGAGGAAAAGGAACGAATCCTTCTTGATACCGATGTGGCGAGGATTGTTGGGGCAATAGTTCAGTTCAGCAGGGAGAAGGAGGAATCTTTCAAAAAGGGGAAAACGAGACAGGGCGGAGGTGGGTCCCCCTGGAAATACGCGGCCAGGCCCGGCTTCGGCAGAAAGGTGTGAAAGGAGATGGAATGAACTACTACGTGAACCATGAAGGGGAAGAACTTCTGGTCAGTGTGGAGGAAACAGGGGTTGCCCACTTTAAAGTCATGGTTGGAGAGGAAGAGGTTTCGGTTGACGCACATCGAGTGGCTGACAATACCTGGTCAGTAATCATCGATAACCAGGTTTACGAAATAGATCTCTTTTTTCAGGAAGAAGATGTCGATCTCCTCATTAACGGGGATACCTATTCCCTGAGGGTATTAAATGAGCAGAAAAGGGCACTCAGAGGTGTCCAGGACGCGGCCGAGGGGGGTAAACAGCTCATCACAGCCCCCATGCCGGGGAAGGTTGTGAAGATTCTCGTCAAAGAAGGAGAGGAAGTAGATGAGAAACAGGGGGTCATCGTCATTGAGGCGATGAAAATGGAAAACGAGTTCAAATCGAAATCTTCCGGCAAAGTGAAGGAGCTATTTGTCGCTGAGGGAGATGTAGTGGCAGGAGGAGCAAAACTTCTCCTCATCGAATAGGAGGGTTTTTTCATGAGTGACAGGGAGAATACACCCCTCGACGAAGAATTCGATCGATGGGAGAAGGATACACTTTCAAAGGCTCTAAAGAGAGGGAGGGAGAGGAAGGACAAGTTCAAGAGCACTTCCGGATATCCTCTGGATCGGCTCTACATGCCCTTTCACCCGGGGGAACGGCCTTACATGGAAGCACAGGGGTTTCCGGGGGAGTACCCCTTCACGAGAGGTGTCAGGCCCACCATGTACCGTGGGCGCTTCTGGACTATGCGCCAGTACGCAGGCTTCGGAACTGCAAACGAATCAAACGAAAGGTACAGGTACCTCTTAGATCAGGGGCAGACTGGCCTGAGCGTGGCCTTCGACCTTCCCACCCAGATGGGATATGACTCCGATAACGCTATCGCTTCGGGGGAAGTGGGAAAGGTGGGAGTGGCTATCGATTCCCTGGAGGACATGGAGACCCTTTTCAAGGGAATCCCCCTGGATAGGGTGTCCACTTCAATGACCATCAATTCCACTGCGTCTATTCTGCTCGCGATGTACATCGTAGTGGGGAAAAAGCAGGGAGTGCCCATGGAAGCACTCGCTGGGACGATTCAGAATGATATTTTAAAAGAGTATATCGCCCGGGGTACCTACATCTTTCCACCTTCCCCCTCGATGCGGATCATTACCGATATATTCGAATTCTGCAGTGCCGGGATGCCCAAGTGGAACACCATCAGCATCAGCGGATACCATATCCGTGAGGCGGGGTCTACTGCAGTGCAGGAGGTAGCCTTCACTCTTGCGGACGGGATTGCCTATGTGGAAGCTGCCCTTAAAGCGGGAATGAAAGTTGATACCTTCGCCTCGAGGCTTTCATTCTTTTTCAACGTTCATAATAACTTTCTCGAAGAGGTAGCCAAGTTCAGGGCTGCCAGGAGGCTTTGGGCCAGGATTATGAAGGAACGCTTCGGGGCGGTAGACCCGCGCTCCATGATGCTCAGGTTCCACACACAGACTGCCGGGTCCTCCCTCACCGCCCAGCAGCCCGAGAACAATATCGTGAGGGTCGCCATACAGGCTCTTGCTTCTGTGCTGGGGGGCACACAATCTCTTCACACGAACTCCATGGATGAGGCCCTTGCGCTTCCTGCGGAGAAATCAGTAAGGATCGCCTTGAGGACTCAGCAGATCATTGCCTGCGAGTCAGGTGTGGGAGACACGGTTGACCCCTTCGCAGGGTCGTATGCCCTTGAGTCGATGACCGACGAGATAGAAAATGGCGCAAGAGAATATATAGAAGTGATCGACGGGATGGGCGGTATGATAAAGGCAATCGAAGAAGGGTACGTGCAGAGGGAAATACAGGATTCCTCGTATCGGTATCAACTCGAAATTGAAAAGAAGGATCAGGTCATCGTGGGGGTGAACGAGTATGTCATTGAAGAGGATCCCCCCGAAAACCTTCTCAGAGTGAATCCGGAGATAGAGAGGGCGCAGCGGGATAGGCTCCTGGGGCTCAAGGGTAGAAGGGATGGCCATTCAGTTGAAGCATCTCTTACGGAGCTCGGGAATGCTGCGAAAAATGGGAAAAACGTGATGGGATCCATTCTGAACGCGGTGGAATCCTACGCGACAGTTGGAGAGATCAGTGACATGCTCAGGTCGGAGTTCGGAGAACACATTTCGAGTTCCCTCTTTTAATACGCCCGGTCAATGGCGAAAAAAAAGCTTATACAAATTTTGAGAACCTCACCTGGTAGAGTTTTTTCAGGAAAAAAACTCTCCAATGAACTGGGAATTTCGAGGCAGGCACTCTGGAAGCAGGTCGAAAAGCTCCGGAAAGATGGATGGGTCATCGATGGGGTCTCCGGGAAAGGATACACCCCGCGGTCTGTTCCCCTCTACCTTGAATATTTCGACCTGAAAGATTACCTAACAGATCCATCCAGATGGGATGAGATCCACATCTTGAAGAGTACCGGCTCCACGAATTCCCTTCTCATGGATAGGCGTGAGAGTGGGGTTACTCGGGCTATCGCAGTTTCAGACACCCAGACCGCCGGAAGGGGCCGAATGGGAAGAGCCTGGCATTCACCGCCTGGAAGAAATATCTACATGTCTATGCTGCTGCCGCTTAAGCTTCCCCCTGCCCGTTCACCATCGATAACCCTCGTGGCGGGATTGTCCGTTGCTGCATCTATCGAGCATGCGGCCGGGGTCTATCTCCAGGTGAAATGGCCTAATGACCTGATAGGAAATGGGAAGAAAGTTGTCGGGATCCTTGCAGAAATGGTAGCGGAGTTGGATGAGACGAGATCTGTAGTCATCGGGGTAGGTGTGAACGTGAATATGAAACAGGAAGAGTTTCCAGGGGAAATAAACTCATCCGCCACATCCATCAGGGAACTGGCGGGGAGGACTCTGGATCGAGTTCCTCTGGCGGCCATGATCGCCGAGAATCTGGGAGATGATCTTGCCAGATTTGAACGAGCCGGTTTGCCCCCCTTTCTTGAAGAATGGGAAAATCGCTCCTATCTCGGGGGAAAGAGAGTTGCCATCCGGATCGGGAATGAGTTGATCGAGGGAGAAGTGGCGGGAGTTCATTCGGAACTGGGAGCCCTCCTGGTACGGGATGATGATGGAAGGGTTCGGGAGATCCTTTCCGGGGATATCAAGGTAATCGGGAGGTGAACAATGCCCCTGTTAGTCGTTGACATTGGGAACACGAATATAGTCATGGGTGTCTACCGTGAGGATGAACTAACCGGGCACTGGCGCCTCGTCACGGACAGGGAGAAGACGGAGGATGAATACGGCGTACTCATCAACCAGCTTCTTAACCATGGTGGAATAAAGGTGAGTGAGATAGACAGTATGATTATTTCTTCGGTAGTCCCACCCCTTACCCTCACTTTCGAAGAACTGGGAAAGAAGTATTTTCATAAAACACCACTGGTGGTTGAGCCTGGAGTCAAAACTGGAATCAGTATCTGTATGGACAATCCCAGGGAAGTGGGAGCAGACAGGATAGTGAATGCCGTTGGTGCCTACAAACGGTTCGGGAAGGAATGTATCATTGTTGATTTTGGAACTGCAACCACATTCGACCTCATATCCAGGGAGGGTGATTATCTTGGAGGGGCAATCGCCCCCGGAATCGGTATATCTGCAGAAGCCCTCTTCAAAGCTGCTTCGAAACTTCCGAGGGTCAAGATCAGCAGGCCCGATTCCATCGTGGGGAAAAATACAGTTGAGGCAATGAGGGCAGGGATATTTTATGGCTACGTGAGCCTGGTTGAGGGGATAGTGGAAAGGATGAAGGGAGAGGCGGATGGAGAGCCCTTCGTGGTTGCGACGGGAGGCCTGGCATCCATCATGGCTGCCGAGACTTCCCTCATAGACTACGTATACGAAAATTTGACTTTGGATGGTTTGAGAATTATATATTTGAAGAACAAATCCAACTAAGAAAAGGAGAGTGAGGGCGATGAAGAATGGGTATGAGGAAAACATCAGGAACCTTGGAATAATCGCTCATGGAGGCGCGGGAAAGACCACTCTGGCTGAGGCCCTTCTCTTCTGTGCAGGCGCAACCGACAGGATGGGAAAAGTCGATGACGGGACTTCCAGCTTCGACATCGACCCTGAGGAGATAAAGAGGAAAATTACCATCAGTACCACTTTCCACCACTACATGTGGGACAAATTCGATGTAACCATAGCAGACACACCAGGCTATATTAACTTTGAAGCGGATTCGAAGAATTGCCTTGCCGTCCTCGAAGGTTCTATCCTCCTGGTAAATGCTGTTTCAGGCGTGGAAGTCCAGACAGAGAAAATGTGGAAATTTTCCAAGGAACATTCAGTTCCCACCATATCTTTCCTGAGCAAAATGGACAGAGAAAGAGCGAGTTTCGAGAGGAGCATCAAAGATATCAAAGAGGTTCTGGGCGTGACTCCGGTGATCATAACCTATCCCATAGGCAGAGAGGCGGGTTTCAAGGGAGTCATCGACATCCCCCTGATGAAAGCATACGAATACCGGGAAGGGAGTAACGGGAAAGGGAATGAGGTCCCTGTACCCCAGGATCTGGAAGGTGAGGTGGCGAACCTACACGAACAGTTCGTAGAAGCTGTCGCAGAAACAGATGACGAACTGCTCGAAAAGTACCTCAGTGAAGGGGAACTCGGCGTTGAAGATTTCTCCAGGGGATTCGTGAAGGCCTTCTCTGAGATGCAGATCCTTCCGCTCTTCTGCGGGTCTGCCATGAAACTCATAGGTATCGATATACTTCTCGACTATATTAACCGGCTGGTACCCCCTCCCTCATTCAGGGGGGAGGTGAGGGGAATCAACCCCAAAGGCGGTGAGGAGGAGGTGAGGGCAATATCTCCGGGGGAACCCTTCTCGGGGCAGGTGTTCAAAACTCTTGTCGATCCATATGCTGGTAAGCTCTCTATCATCAAGATCATGTCGGGTATTATCACTCCAGATGTTTCACCCTTCAATTCCAGCAAGAGAACGTCCGAAAGGATTGCCCAGCTTCTCAAACTGGAGGGAAAGAAACAGAAGCAGATCAGAAAGGCGGGCCCGGGGGAAATTATCGCCATCCCGAAGTTCAAGGAAACCGTCACAGGGGATACCCTGTGTGACCAGAAAAAACAGATCCTTTACGATCGTCCGGTATTCAGCGAGCCTGTCATTTCATTCGCCATAAAACCTAAGAGCAGGGGTGATGAGGACAAACTTGGACCCTCCATTGCCCGCCTTATGGAGGAGGACCCCACTCTCAACTTCGGCCAGGATCCTCAAACCAGGGAATTCATCCTTTCCGGGATGGGGGAAATCCATCTCGAAGTGGCAGTTGAAAAGTTGAAGAGACAGTTCGGGGTTGAGGTGGAACTCAGAACTCCGAAAGTTGCGTACAAGGAGACCTTCAAGAAAAGTGTAGAAGTTCAGGGGAGGTACAAGAAACAGACAGGGGGAAGGGGCCAGTACGGAGATGCCTGGCTCAGGATTGAACCACTCGAGCAAGGAAAGGGGTTTGAATTTCAAAACAAGATTGTAGGGGGGGTGGTTCCCAGGCAGTACATCCCGGCGGTGGAAAAAGGAGTTGTTGAGGCGATGCAGGGGGGAGTCCTAGCAGGGTATCCTGTGGTGGATGTTAAGGTGACTCTCTTCGACGGGTCTTACCATCCAGTCGATTCCTCGGAGATGGCCTTTAAGATTGCCGGGTCCATGGGGTTCAAGAAAGGAATGGAGGATGCGAATCCTGTCCTCCTGGAGCCCATCCTCGAGATGGAGGTGGTATCCCCTGAGGAAAACCTGGGGGACGTGATCGGGGATCTGAACAGCAGAAGGGGGAGGGTCCTCGGAGTGGATGCTCACGGGAGGAGCCAGGTAGTAAAATCTCTCGTCCCTGCGGCCGAGGTTCTGAGGTATTCATCTGACCTCCGTGCTCTCACATCTGGCAGGGGAGTATTCACCATGAG
>CAYSOQ010000061.1:0-6996 GCA_964432685.1 uncultured bacterium | reverse complement strand
CCGAGGATCTTGCGTTCGCGGAGCTGCATATCAAGGGGCCGCGAAGGACCATGGCGCGCGGCCGGGACTGGAAGGCGGTCTGCGTCACCGAGGGGTCGCCGCGGATCCTGGAGTACTACGATCTGCTGGTGTGTCTCGCGGATAGCCAGTGTGATGAATGTGCCGCCTCCATGATGCTGAAGGGGATGACGGCCCAGTACCTCTTAAGGAAGTGTTATCCCGTCAGAGAAGGGACGACGCTCCTGTTTCATGCCGCCTCGGGGGGCGTTGGGCTTATTGCATGCCAGTGGGCGAAACATCTTGGTGCGACAGTAATCGGAACCGTTGGTACCAGGGAGAAGGCGGAACTGGCGAGCAGCCACGGATGCGATTACCCAATCCTTTACAGGGATGAGGATTTTGTGGAGAGAGTCAGGGAGATCACCGGTGGGAAGGGTGTAGACGTGGTGTACGATTCGGTGGGAGCTGATACGTTCATCAGGTCGATGGATTGCCTCCGCCCCATGGGAATGCTCGTGAGCTTCGGCCAGTCTTCAGGCCCCGTGAAAGAATTCAATACGGGCCTTCTCGCAGCGAAAGGATCTCTCTATCTCACCCGGCCATCACTACTGGACTACACGGCTAGCAGGGAAGATCTTCTCGTAACGGCGGGGGAACTCTTCGGTATGGTAGAGAAGGGGGTTGTGGAAATCGAGGTGAACCAGAGCTACCCCTTAAAGGATGCAAAAGAGGCCCACAAAGACCTTGAGGGGAGAAAGACTACCGGTTCAACCGTACTGATCCCATGATGGTTAAGGCTTCCCTTTGGAAGATTACCAGATCGCGTCGGAAGAGGTAACATCACCCTCTTCTATGATTTCCCCTTTGAAGCCCAGAACGGTATATTTTACAGGAATCTCCCTCTCCGCTTCGTGGACGGCCATGGCGGTCATCCCAACGAGTCCTCTGCAGCAGGGGACCTGCATGATCGCCACTGTGAGGCTTTCAATCTTCGCTTCATCTACCCAGGCGCGTATTTTTTTCAAATAGACATCCTGGCCTCCATCCAGTTTCGGACAGGCGATTGCGATTGCCTTTCCCTTCATAAAATCTGAATGGAAGTTCCCGCAGGCAAAGGCCGCGCAGTCAGCTGCGAGTATCACGTGTGCTTCCTGGTACTGAGGTGCCGTAGGAGAAATAAGGTGGAGCTGTATTGGCCAATGGGTGAGATGGGAATCCACTCGCTGCTCTACAGTCTGTCCCCCCTGATTTTCCTCGATGGTAAATGATCTTGATCCCGGACACCCGTTAAAATCTTTCATAACTACCTCCTGAACATATTCTCGAACCTTTTCTATTAAATTTACCCTTAATAGTTGAAGAAAGAATTGATTCATGTCAAATATCATGTCAAATATATAGATAATTTGCTTCATATTTGACCGAATGGTCATTCATTAATTAAAAACTGGAAAAACATGAAAGAAAATATAATATTTACGATCTTAAAATAGATTTTATTGGGAATTGGACATGGCTAAATATTTTGAAGGGCAGGAGCGTCTAAGAATAAAACGTGTGGGAGAGGCGGGTATGAAAAGGTTATCTGTATACCTGGCAACGGTGATCGCTTTGATGCTCATATGCCCTGCACCTTGGGCATTGGGAAGGGAGAAGAGTGCCGCAGAACTCGTCCAGGCTGCGGTGAACTATTACAGGGGAACTACATCGGTGGCAACGGTTGAGATGACGATTCACCGCCCCACGTGGGAGAGGGTGATGACTATAAAGGGATGGACCAGGGGTACGAAGGATAGTGTGTTCACCATCATGGCTCCACCGAAGGACAGGGGGAACGGGACCCTAAAGAAGGGGAAGGAAATGTGGACTTACAACCCGAAGGTGAACAGGGTGATCAAGCTTCCTCCATCGATGATGTCCCAGTCGTGGATGGGGTCCGATTTCTCAAACAATGACCTCGCCAAGTCCGACAGCGTTCTTACCGACTATACCCACACCCTGGAGGGGACGGAAATCCATGAAGGCAAGAAGGTTTATGTTATCCAGTCGATGCCGAACCCCGATGCCCCCGTGGTGTGGGGGATGCAGCGACTGAAAGTGAGAGAAGACTACATACTCCTTGCACAGGAATTTTATGACGAGGACTTGAGATTGGTGAAGGCAATGACCGCGTTTGAGATTCAGATGCTTGGAGGGAGGCTGTTTCCCAGCAAATGGAAGATGGAGAAAGCTGAATCCGCCGGTGAGTTTACCCTCTTGAACTACAGGGATCTCTCCTTCGAGGAGGACCTTCCCGGAAGCCTCTTTACCCTCTCGAACCTCAAGAGATCGAGGAGGTGAAAATCTGTGTCAATTGATGCGAGGATGGCAATACGTAACGTCTGGCGGAACCCCCGGCGTTCGATCCTCACGATTGTGGCAATCGTCTTTGCCACGACCCTCCTTGTATTCATGCTCTCCTGGCAGTTCGGATCTTATTCAACGATGATCAATGCGTCGGTAAGAATTAAGTCGGGGCATTTGCAAGTTCAATCCAGGGGGTATCTTGACAGGAGAGAGACGCGCCTCGTTGTCCCACATCCGGAAAAGGTGGCTAAGATAATAGATGAGATCCCAGGAATAAGTGACTACACTTTCAGGGGAAGCGCCTTTTCTCTCGCTTCCTCGAGGGACAGGACATATGGGGTTATGGTGCTTGGGATAGACCCTGAAAGGGAAGGGAAGGTCTCCACTATCAAGAGCCTCTTGAAGGATGGAGAGTATCTCTCTCCGGGGGATGGGGCGAGTGCCCTCGCAGGGAAACTCCTTGCAAGGAACATGAGGGTTGGTATTGGTGACGAGATAGTGATCCTTGGCCAGGGCCGTGACGGGTCTGTGGCTGCAACCGCGGTTACCGTAAAGGGTATTATAAGCTCTGGTCAGAATGAATTCGACAGGAGTTTCCTCATCATACCCCTTCCCTATTTCCAGGAAGTTTACTCCATGAGGGGTGCCGTCCACGAAGTGGTCATTCTCGGCCACGAACTGAAAAAAGTTTCGGAAATCAAGAAGGCCCTATCAGGGAAACTTGGGGAAACCCCCGGAGGAGAGAACCTGGTGGTACTCGATTGGATGGAACTGATCCCGGGTTTGATCGAGGCGATCAAGATGGATCTTTCAAGCGGCCTCATATTCTACTTCATCTTGATCATCGTGGTTGCCTTCAGCATTATGAATACTTTCTTAATGGTCATCTTCGAGAGAACGAGGGAGTTTGGAGTGCTCGTCTCCATAGGGGCAACTCCAGGACGGCTCACCAAGGTGTTACTCATAGAATCTTCATACATCACCATTGTTGGTGTTTCCGGGGGGATTATCCTTGGAGGGCTCATCACGTGGTACTTCCAGGTTCACGGAATCGAGATGAAGGGCGCTTCCGATCTTTTGAAAGAGTTCGGGCTCCCGGGTAGAATGTACCCCAGGCTCTCTCTCCTGTCAGTATCCATCGGTGCGGGTATCGTCCTTGTGATCACGCAAATCACGGCTCTTTATCCGGCATTTATGGTCTTTAGGATCAAGCCTGTGGAGGCGATGAAGGCAGTATAACTACAGTTTCGAGTTTCGGGTTTCGAGTTTAGAGAGAAACAAAAGGGCAGGAAACTTTAATAGAAATGAGTGATCAATGTATTTAGTGATGGCATGGAGAAATATCTGGAGGAACAGGCGAAGGACTGGAGTTATCCTTACGGCCGTAGTTATCGGGGTCTGGAGCATGATCTCTTTGAGTGCCCTCATGCGTGGAGTTGGAGATCGCCTCTTGAGGAATAATATTGCCACTTTGACCGGCCACATCCAGATACACAAAGAAGGTTACAGAAACGACCCCGTTATTGAAAACAGCATTGAGAACCCTTCCGAGGTGGATGATGCTTTAACGAAGAACCTTCCCGAGGGGACCAGGTGGACCTCGAGGATAAGGGTGAGTGCCGTAGCAAGCAATGCGAGGCATTCGAGCGGGGTTGTCCTTGTAGGGATCCAACCTGAGAGGGAGAAGGAGACGTCTTTCATAGGAAATGCTGTGTTTGAGGGGAAATACTTGATTGATGGAGATTCCCACGGGATCCTCGTGGGGAAGGCACTGGCGGAAAAATTCGACACGAGGGTGGGGAAGAAACTCGTACTTATGTCGCAGGACACGGGGAAAGAAATATCCTCGAGAGCATTCCGTGTAGCAGGGATTTACAGGGCGGAGATGGAATCCACGGAGAAACAGTTCGTCTTCGTTTCGATGGAGAGCGCTAAAGCGATGCTCCGAATGGGGGATGGGATTTCAGAAATATCCATCCTTTTTCCCCGGGAGGAGGATACTCATCCGGCGGCGGCAACATTGAAGAAAACCCTGGGGGAAAAAGGATTGGAAGTCATGACCTGGGCCGAACTTCTTCCCCTTACCGTTGCGATTCTAAAGATGTATGACTGGTTCATATTCCTCTGGTTCCTGGTGATATTCATCGCCATGGCCTTCGGGGTGGTGAACACCACCCTGATGGCGGTATTCGAGAGGATGAGGGAATTCGGACTCTTGAAAGCACTGGGGATGAAACCAGGGAGGATAATCGGGGAAGTGCTGACGGAGTCATCAATCATCCTGACCCTCGGAATCGCCATTGGCAACCTGACGGGGTACCTGACTATTTTCGCGCTAAAGGGAAAAGGAATTGATCTCTCAGCCCTATCCTCCGGCCTGGAATTTATAGGTTTGCCCAGGATAATTTATCCGGTATACGTCCCGGGGGATGCGGTGGTTGCTAACTGTGTTGTCTTTTTCCTGGGCCTCCTCGTGAGCCTTTACCCTGCGGTAAAAGCATCGAGAATTTCTCCCGTGGAGGCAATGGCACATACTTAAAAGAGAGTTCAGAGTTCAGAGTTTCGTGTTCAGAGAGAAGCTGGGAGCAGGGAACAAAGAACCAGGAACTGTAGTTTGTGAAATGGTAATTCCGAATTCTGAGTTCCGAATTCCGAAGAAAACCAGCAATACAGTTCAAAGTTCAAAGGAAAACCCGGGTTTTATGAAACTTCCTTTCTTGAAACATCAGGTTAGTGAAACCTGGTTTAATTGAAACGGACCATCCCAGTTCCAGTTTTTCATGGGAACTGGGAATAAAAAAAAGGATGATAAATTGTAAGGGGTTATGAGATGGCAATTGTTGTGATGAGGGATGTGAAAAAGACCTATGAGGATGGAAAGCTTGCGGTTCACGCTCTACGGGGTGTGAGCTTGTCGATAAAAGAGGGGGATTTTTTGGCAATTGCGGGGCCATCCGGGTCGGGGAAAACAACGATGCTTAATATAATGGGGGGGCTGGACCTGGCGGACTCGGGGAGCGTGATGGTAAATGGCTCAGACCTGGGAAAGATGAGCCAGACTGAGCTTGCGAAGATGCGCCTCAAAGAGGTGGGCTTTGTTTTCCAGTCCTATAACTTGATCCCAGTGCTTTCTGCGGAGGAAAACGTTGAATATGTCATGCTCCTCCAGGGGGTCGCTGCAAGGGAGCGGAAGGAACGGGTCCGTTCAATCCTTGATGAAGTTGGTCTCACAGATCTTTACGACAGGAGGCCCTCTGAACTCTCAGGAGGTCAGCAGCAGAGAGTGGCAGTTGCAAGGGCCCTCGTGTCAAACCCCACCATCATACTCGCAGATGAGCCGACGGCGAACCTCGATTCGGAGACAGGAAAAGGTCTCCTTCACATGATGCGTGAAATGAACGTGAAGAAGAAGGTGACCTTCATTTTCTCCACCCACGACAGGATGGTAATGGAGTATGCGAGGCGCCTGGTGTACATCCGGGACGGTCTGATCGTAGATGACAGGAGGAAGGATGAGTAAGGTCTCATCTTTTCTCCCCCCCAGAATTTTTTCCCTTATGGTGGGCATTTTCATCGTGATCTCCAGTGCAGGCGATACAACGGCATTGGATATATCGGGGGGGGGTCACCTGAAAATCAGGGGGTCTACCGCATGGAGGGGTGGGAATACGATCTTTGAGCCCGTGGGAACGGGGGCCTTTCTCGATGGGCACACAGAATTCAGGGTCAACAGCAGGGTCTACTTCTTTGAGAGCCTCCAGTTAGAGACCAGCTACGAAGCAGTCTTATCAGGGGGGGATACGAGGAGAAAGTCCGAAACCCTTAAATCCCTCATCCCGTCCCTGTCATCTACAGGAAATATTCTAATAGAGCCCATCAGTGACAGAAGGAGGCTGATGGATCTTACGAAATCCCTTGACGAGGGGAAGGGTCAAATTTTATACAACCGAATCGACAGGTTAGCCCTCACATACCAGCCTCCCTGGGGAGCGGTAACAATTGGAAGACAGGTGGTGACTTGGGGAAACGGCTTATTATTCAACCCCATGGATCTTTTCAATCCTTTCGCGCCCACTGACATAGACAGGGATTACAAGGTGGGGGATGATATGGTCTCGGCACGATACGGGCTCGGAGAAAAGGGAGACTTTCAGATCCTCTATGTTCCCCGGAGAAATCCAGGGACTCACCGAATCGGAGGAGATCAATATTCCCTGGGGGGGAAAGCACATATCCCATGGGGTGAGATGGAGCTGGATTTAATGGGCGCCCGCCATTATCGCGATGCTGTAGCCGGTGCCGGTGCCACGGGCTATCTATTTGATGCGGCATGGAGGGTGGACGTTACATGGACTTTCCTCGAAGACAACAGCAGAAACTCCGATTACCTCTCCCTCGTTGCGAACCTGGACTACTCCTGGGTGTGGGCGGGGAAGAATCTTTACGGGTTCCTTGAGTTCTACTTTAACGGATTAGGGGACAGAAATTACGGGAGCGCCCTTTCTGACCCAGATGTTACGGAACGGCTGGATCGGGGGGAACTCTTCGTCCTTGGGAAACCATACCTGGTAGGCTTCATCCAGGTAGAATACCATCCACTGCTGAATTTCTTTTTCACGATCATTAATAACGTTTCAGACCCTTCTGGTA
>CAYSOQ010000060.1:0-7015 GCA_964432685.1 uncultured bacterium | reverse complement strand
AGGCGGGGGAGGAGGCAGCTGGTAGCAGTTCGAATCAGGATTTGTTTTGTGGGATAGGAATCATTTTTTGAAGAATCCGGATCCTTTTTTCCCCCCAAGCCTTCCAGCATTCACGAGATATTCAAGGGTTTTAGGAGCTTTAAAGCGCTCTCCAAAGGCCCCTTCCATTCCGCGACATGCCTCCAGTATAGTATCGAGGCCGATTAGGTCTGAAAGTTCGAAGGGTCCCATTGGATGGTTGAAGGCAAGCCGCACTGCTTCATCGATATCTTCCATGGATGCCACTCCCTCTTCGTAAACCCTGTAACATTCCAGGAGAAATGCGGTAAGGACCCTGGTTGTTATGAATCCCTGGCGGTCGAGTGCAACAACTACCTTCTTCCCTGCACTTTCCGCAACCCCAACTGTCTTCTTCAGGGTCTCTTCCGATGTCCCGTCACCTCTCACTATTTCCACAAGTTTCATGCGGTCAGCAGGGTTGAACCAGTGCATCCCCACTACCCTCCATGGACAAGGCGTGGCAGAAGCGATATCAGTGATGGATAACTGAGAAGTGTTTGTCGCAAGGACAGTGTTCTCTCCAGTCGCAGCCGACAGCTCCGCAAAAATCTTTTTCTTCAGGGAGAGAACCTCAGGCACCGCCTCGATGACCATCTCCGCTTCACCCGCAAAGTCGAGAGCGTCCATGGATGTTGTGAACCGCCCCCTCATACGTAGGCCATCCTTTACCTCTAGCCCCCCCTTCTCGATTTCCCGGTCGATACCCCGGAAAATCTTCCCCTCTGACCTTTTAAGTGTTTCCCCGTCCACATCGGTGAGTACCACCCGGTATCCCGCCGAGAGGAGGACTCTTGATATTCCTGTGCCCATTATGCCAGCACCTACAACGATGATTGTTACATCCATGGGACCTCCCTATGAAATTTCCCCGTGGAAAGGAAGGGGCAACATCATCCTCATCCCTTTAACTCTTCCTTCAGGCGCAGTATGTTCTCTTCGTGTGATTTCTCTTCCATCGCAATTGTCCTGAATATTTCTTCCAACTTCTCATCGCCGCATTTTTGAGAGAGGTTTATATAACGGCTGAATGCGTGTCTCTCGGCGTCTATTGCGAAATCGAGTATCTCCTCCACGGGAGATTCCCTGTTGATGCCCCTGTCTTCCAGGGCCTTTTCCAACTCCTCCATGGCTTTTCCCCGATGGCCCCTCACCACATCCACTTCCTCCACCGCTGCTGCAGACTCGTCCCCCAGAGAAGAGAAAATCCCTATCAGGTGTGCGAGGTGCCTTTCCTCCTGCTTCGACAGGTATGTTACGGTCTCCACAGCCCTCTGGTCGGCAAGACGGTTGGAGAGATCCTGGTAGACCATCATTGACATGAACTCCATAGTTATCGATTTTTCCACAGCTTCCCGAATGTCCATGGTACCTCCAGAATTTTTCCTAAAATTATACATATTCCTTGAAGCCGCTTCCGTAAAATATTTTCAACCCCTTACCTCTGCTGGTAGAATGAACCTAAAAGCAGCAGACAGGTAATAGGATGAACCCTCTTAAAAAAGAACAGGGAAAATATGAGAGGGCCTTGAATCGATTCTTCAGCATCCCCGCATCTGAAAGAAAATCCAGAGACAGGGAAAGGTTACTCACCATCCTCGGGGTCCCCAACCCCAGGGAGTTCTTCGGCATGCATATCCCTCTCTGGCATGCCAGGATCGATGAACTCCTTGATCCCACGAGTACCGACATGCTTCCTATCAGCATCGGACACTCCTATGTGAACTGGGTGAGAGGGGCGATACGGGCTCTCCCCAGGGAAGCCAGGGTTAAAATCTTTTCTTCGAAGCTAAAACACACAGGCCTCAAGAAGGTGACAAATGATCTCATAGGAAAATTGAAAAATAAGAAACCCCGCTCCTTTTACGTTGATGATGTGCAACTCGTGGACAAGATTCACAAAGATACACTCTTCACTGCAGTGGACAACGAGGGGGAGAAATTCCGCCTGTACATTTCCCGGTTCGGATGTATCGGCGAATATATTTTCGGGGGTATCCCCCTTATCCTGGGAATCCCATCTTTCCCCTTTTCCTTCCACATGACTCCCCAGGGGGAAGAACTTCTCGTGAAGCCAGTGGAGGAAGGTTTTAACATCTACCTCGACAAATCCCTCACATCCGAGTTTTATCTGAATAACTGGGAGTGGATCACCCATGGTGTTGCCCGTTGCGATGCTGTAGGAGACATTATAGGGTGTGCCCTCAGGTACGGCCATTACGTGGCCACGGAAAAGGGAGAGGTCCACGCAATAGACAATATTGAGATTTTCCATCTCGACACCAACGACGTGAAGATACACGAACCAATTTACGATTTTCTCCCCCGAAAGATTTTTCCCGATGACGGAAGGAAGAGGAAATCCCTTGGTGAGCGGGTAAGGAAGCGGCACGAGGAGTCGTACGGGAAGGAACTTCTGAACATCCGAGATAACTGGCCCTCCATAGAGCGTTACCTATTCGAAATGAAGCGCCACATCAGGGAATATTCGGGAGAGTCCTTCGAAGCAATCCTATCGAAAATCCGGCACAATGTACGGAAGAAAACCAGATCCTAGTTCCCAGTTCCAGGAAAAACCAGCAATATAGTTCAAAGATCAAAGTTCAATGTTCACAGGAAAACCTTTTATAGCCCGGTTGTTGTTTCGAGTTTCGGGTTTCGAATTTCGTGTTTCGGGTTATCTCTGAACTCTGAACACTAAACTCTGAACTGGTTTCTTCTGGGAACTGGGAACTATGTTTATTCCCCTGTGAGTTCCCTGAAGACATCCCTTACTGAAACCATGCGTATACACCTTCCCACGTTGGAACCGCTGAAGACGAGCCCCTTCCTCACGTCTCCTTTCTGGGCATTTATAAGGGCCGTGGCAATGCAGAACCCTTCTCCCCTGTCGCGATAGGAACATCGCCTCAGGCAATTTACGAAACATTTACCATCGCCGTGATATGTGCCCCCTTCCAGGCTGCGGACGAAATCATTTCTCACACCTCTACCTGGGAGCCCCACGGGACTATCGACAAGCACAACGTCCGCCTCCCCCGCCTTGAGTATGGCATTCTTGAATTCGTCAGGCGCATCACATTCGTATGTACATATGAAGCGTGTTGCCATCTGCACCCCGTCTGCACCAATGGAGAACATCCTGTCGATATCACCCCTGTCCCATATTCCCCCAGCAGCGATCACGGGGATGTGAATGCCCAATTCCACATTGAGATATTCCCTGAGTTCAGGGATAACCCTTTCCAGGAGAAATTCCTCCTTACCAACTCCGCTCCTTACTGACCCCAGGTGCCCTCCCGCGTAGTTTGGGGTCTCAACCACTAATGCATCAGGTATCCTCTTATAATTTTTCTCCCATCTCCGGAAAATGAGTTTTGCTGCCTTCTTTGAAGACACAATGGGAACAAGGGCTACATCAGGAAAATCTCTCGCATATTCAGGGAGTATCATTGGCAGGCCGGCACCGGAGATAATCAACTTTGCGCCGCTTTCAAGGCTTGTCCGGACCATATTCTCAAAGTCCGTTAACGCCACCATACAGTTTGTGCCGATATTTCCCTTATCAGAGAGTGCAAATGCCTTGGAAAGTTCATCCGCCAGGGCCTGTTTATTTGCCTCCCGGTATGATGGGGGTCCTGTGAAAAAACGGGAATTGATCCCAAGTGCGACGGAGGCAATGATCCCTATACCTCCCGCTTCAGACACAGCTGAAGAAAGATTGGATAGAGATATCCCCACACCCATCCCCCCCTGGATGATGGGATATTTCGAAGTCACATTCCCAATTTTAAGGCCAGGAAGAGACACGTAATCTCCTTCATTTCTGCTTTAACAGAATATTATACTATCATCGGCCAGCGGTTATCCCACCATTTCAGGAGGAACCGCAAGGCCGAAGTCCGATCCTACCTGGATCCAGTACGAATCCATATGACTAAAATAATGTTATATTAACGAAAAGAAGGAGGATCTACAACTATTTCCTTAAGATTTGTGGCAAGGAGGCAATATGATCGGGGTGTTTCGGGAAATCACCCGGGGAGTATACCTTATATGGGCCCAGAATGGCGGGAGATTTCCCTACTCTTACAGTTTTCTCCTGAGAGGTTCTAAAAGGAACATCCTCATAGATGCAGGGGCCGGGAGGGAAGCGATCAGAGAGGTCCGGGATGAGATTGGAGTGGACCTGGTCCTCCTCACCCATCCGCATGGTGATCATTTTTCCTGTCTCACCCTCCTCGAGGGTATTCCGTGTATAATCCCCAGGGCCAAATGGGAAACTGTAAAGGATTTCTCTACTCTCGGGAAAAGGTTCGTTCATGACGACGAAGACGCGAGGAAAGTATGGGTCCATTTCATGGAAAATACTCTGGGCGCCCGTCCATTTGTCCCATCTGATACTTACAGGGAAGGAGACACCTATTTCACGGGAGAGCACGAGTTGCTTGCCATAAGCATGCCTGGCCACACAGCAGACCACTTTGCATTCCTGGAAGTGGGCTCGAAAATCCTCTTCTCTGGAGATATCGACTTCACCCCCTTCGGCCCCTGGTACGGGCACGAGGAATCGAGCATAGACGATTTTCTCTTCTCCCTTAAGCGGGTAAAGGAGGCGAAACCGGAGATCATCGCCTCTTCACACGTTCCCCCGCTTACCAAACCTTTCCATGATGAACTCTCGAGGTACGAGAATAAGATTTACCAGAGGGAGGAAGCTATCAAGGATTTCTATGACGAGGGGCTGTCTCTCAATAAGATTGTCTCCCTCTCCCCTATCTATGGGGGACACCCTCACCTACCGGAACTTCTCGCATACTTCGAGCGGGTGATGATCGAAAAGCACCTGTCCAGACTTGGATTGGCCGTTTGAACTTTTTCTTGAAGGAGATGGATATTTGCTTTATATTAATACCTCTTAATTTCGAAAACCTAAACGTGGGCCACTAGCTCAATTTGGCAGAGCAGCTGACTCTTAATCAGGAGGTTCGGAGTTCGAGTCTCCGGTGGCCCACCAAGTAAAATCAAGGGGTTAGCCGACATGGCTAACCTCTTTTTTTGTCTTTTTGTGTGAATGGGGTCAGTTCCCATTTTCTCAGATTATCAACTATTTATCTCTCTGGATTCCTTAACCTGCATCAAATTCCCCTCATCCATTCTGGGGAATATTAGTAAAATATGAGGATATGGGAACTGACCCCCTTTAATTACGGATTCATTAAACATCAATCGGTTTCTCTTTGACAGTTTTCACCAACTCTTCAAAAGAGCCCTCAATCAATTCAGCAGGGGATTCACGTTTCCTGACCAATACGTCTTCTTCAACAATATTAATCTGACGGATCGGGTCCAGTTTCTCTCCAAGACAGAAGATTCCGACCCAAAAATTGTCTGTTACTGTTTTTACAATTTCAAATTGTGTGTTGGGCCATTTATCGCTCCCTGATTTAACATATAGGGAATGCCCATCACCGGGGTCTTTGAAAGGCCAATCAATGCTTCCAAGCTCTACTCGGAGGATTCGGTTACTCCCAATGTGAAAATAGTATACATTTGGACCATGTTCATTGAATTCGAAGATAACTTCTGACGCCATAACCTGGGCAACCTCAACCCTTTTATCCTCCAGAGCTTCAAGTAGTCTCAGTTCCACACCTAAACGTTGTTTCCTCCATTTGAAATTTTCTATCGATAAAAATATTGCTATTAAGAAACATAGCCCAAATAAACTGACAAATATAAATCCTCTCCCGGTACCCCAGAAAAAATAAGCCAGTCCTCCAAAAATGAAACTAAGGATTAGACAACCCAACCAGGGTCCTTTTGGTTCCCTTGGTGGTTTTTCCATAGCAAGATAATTCTCAAGAACAGTCTTTTCCAGTTCATTTAACTCTCTTATTGTAGTGCGTATCACAATAATTCCTTTTCCCTTTTAATACAGATATCTACTGATGCTGAAAATGCCCTGTTTTTCTTAATGCCACAGTAAGGATATTACCATTTTACCCCCTTTTTCGGGAAAATATGGGCCTCTTATCGTTAGTTGAACATCCGACGTAATTATGTCAGAAGACAGCACCTGCCCTGAGCACCATTTCTACCCATGTCGAAGACCCTGTGAGCCTGCTTGCCACGCAGAAGCCTTAATGGCGTAGGCGGGCCGAAGGGGGTCTGACCCTCTTTCTCATATTTCTTGACAGCTGGAATAAGGGGGGTATAATTAAATGTTTATATGCAAATATGTGCATATGATATCTTTCCCGCGCACTATATCTTGTACACATTTCATATGTTTTTTTTGGGGATATGTCTTTCCGGGGAGGCAAAAAATATTGAGGAAAAATGGGAGAGTGCGGGCCAAGAGGCTTAATTTTTTCGAACGTTACCTGACACTGTGGGTCACGCTGTGCATCATTGGTGGGATCTCGCTTGGGAAGTTCGCACCCGGATTATCGCAGAAACTCGATGGCATGGCCATATTCGTTAATGGTGCGCCGGTGATTTCCATTCCAATTGCCATCTGCCTGTTCTTTATGATGTATCCCATCATGGTCAAGATCGACTTCAACTCGGTCATCAAGGCGGGCAAGAGCGGGAAACCGGTGTTCCTTACTCTGTTCGTCAACTGGTGCGTCAAGCCATTTACCATGTACGCCATCTCCATGTTGTTTCTCGGGTTCTTGTTCCGGGGCTTCATCGGCGCGGAAGCGACCGACCTGGTCAAGATGCCGTTTGGCCTGAACCTGGCGGTTGGAGCGACGCATGGTGCGGGAACTGTTGTCATGCACGGGGGCGTCAAAATGCTGGAAATTCCGCTCTGGAGAAGTTACCTCGCCGGGTGCATTCTGCTGGGTATCGCACCCTGCACGGCCATGGTCCTGGTATGGGGATTCCTGGCGCGGGGAAATGATGGGCTTACTCTTGTAATGGTCGCGATCAACTCGCTGACCATGCTCGT
>CAYSOQ010000059.1:0-7067 GCA_964432685.1 uncultured bacterium | reverse complement strand
TATTTGAAGTTGTTTTGAACATTTGTATTTCGAATTTATGATTTGTTTCGAGTTTCGTGCTTCGAATTTCGTGCTTTTCCGTTCGAGTTGTCTCTGAACTCTGAACTCGAAACCCGAAACAACAATCTGTCAACCATTTATCATTCCTTTGAACTTCGATCCTCGAACTTTGAACAAAATGTTGTTCGGTTTTCCTAGGAACAAGGAACTAGGAATCAGGAACTTCCATCCATCAATGATAGTTTCCTGTTTCCAGTTCCAAGATCTTTACGCCCTGTGTTACAATCCCACAAACATCATTTATTATTTCAAATAGCTACATAAGTGAAGGGGATTATCCAGGGGTGGAACCGGTGGAGAACGGCAGGAACAGAGTAATCCGCTTTTTTCAAGAACGGGGGCTTAAGAAAGAGATATTTCGTTTCGACGAATCTACCCATGATTCAAGAGAAGCTGCGAAAGCCCTCGGGGTGAGGCTCGATCAGATAGCCAAGAGTATACTCTTCATGGCCAGGGGAAAACCCGTACTCGTTGTAATATCGGGTGATAAAAGGGTTGACTTGAAGGCACTCAAGAAAATATTAGGGGAAAAGAGGGTTCGTTTCGCCAGGGATACCGATGTAGTTGAACATACATGTTACGAGGTAGGAGCCGTGTCCCCCGTGGCACTCCCTCCTTTCGTTCGGGTACTCGTCGACGTAAGCCTGAAAAAATCAGAGAGAATCTACCCGGCTGCCGGAGGAAGGGACAGTATGTTCTCCACCAGTTACAGTGAGCTCCTGAAACTTAGCTGTGCCGAGGAGGTGGATATTTCCATTGAGGAGGCAGGCAAAGGGGAGAGAACGTTATGAAAGATAAGGAGTATATCCCATATACGGACAAGTGCTTTGCATGCGGGGAAAATAACCCTGACGGGATCAGGCTTCGCATGTACAGGTCTGGAGAGAGGGTGAGGGCAGAGGCTAAGATCGAAGAGAGGTTCAACGGGTACGAGAGGGTGGCCCATGGAGGAGTAGTGTGTGCCCTCCTTGACGAGGCGATGATATGGGCGGCGGTAGTTTTCGGGTCCAGGAGAACCATGTACGTGACAGTGGAGATCAACATTTCATACCTGGCTCCTGTCCCCACGAAGGAGGAAATATCCGTAGAGGGGTGGATCACTAGAGACCGGGGCAGGGTCGTAGAGTGTGAATCTGTAGTAACCTGTAAAAGTAAACCCCTTGCGAGGGGCAGGGGAAAATTTATAGACATGGGTGGCGAGAAACTGAGAGAGGCCAAACCGGGGATTAAATTTGACAGGGCCCCCTCCTTCAAAGGTTTTTTTCAAACGAGGGAAAGCTGATTTGTCCGGCCAGGGAATTCCCGATGGCGGGAGAACCTCCCGCTTAAAAGAGTGAGGGGTAGACATGAAGTATTCAACAGGAAAGATAGGGCGGGCTATCGTGGCGAGATTCGATCATGGTGAGGATCTCCTCGAGGCTCTCAATGCATTATGCGTAAAAGAAAATATCTGTTCTGGATGGATACTTCTATTCGGGGCTCTCGCAAGAGGCGACGTTGTCCTGGGGCCGGAAAAGGAGGAACTTCCGCCAAATCCGGTCATGAAGGAGGTTTCCCAACCACACGAAGTTGTAGGTACAGGGACGATTGCAGGGATGAAGGGTGCTCCTTCCATCCATCTTCACGGTTCCTTCGGGTCAAAGGATGGAGTTATCACGGGTTGCCTGAGGAACAGGGGTGAAGTGTATATCGTCATAGAATGCCTTATCTTAGAGTTAGAAGGGGTGAAACTGGTACGGGAGGAAGATGAAAAAACTGGACTCCACCTCATCGGTTTCCCAGGGTAAAGGTGAGTGAAGAGGAAGCGCCTGTCTCTTATTCTCCTTCTTCTCCTGATATTCCTGGGTGCCGCCTGGTGGAATTGGAATGGAAAGATGGAAAGGGGACTTGTTTTTTTTCCAGAGAAGAATATTTACACTGACCCGGGGCAATACGGGCTTTCTTATGAAGATATCTACTTTTCCACTTCTGATGGGGTGACCCTGAACGGCTGGTTTGTCAGAGGGGAGGGGAAGAAGGTCCTACTATGGTTTCATGGGAATGGAGGGAATATCGCCGACAGGGTAGAGAATATCCTGTTTCTGGTAAAAACAGTCGGGATTTCCCTTTTTATAATTGACTACCGGGAATATGGAAGAAGCGAAGGAAAAGTTTCCAAGGCTGGAACGTTTCTCGATGCTGAGGCTGCCTACCGGTATCTTATAGAAAACCGCCGGATTCCACCGAAGGATATTATACTTTTTGGGAGGTCACTTGGGAGTGCCCTCGCTGTTTACATCGCGAAGAGTTTCGATGCGGGTGGGGTGATCATCGAATCGGCCTTTACCTCATCGGACGACGTGGCGAAGGTCTATTACCCCTTCCTGAGGCATCTCCTTAAAACCTCGGCCAGCTACCGGACCCTGGAACTTATTACATCTTTAATCCTTCCCAAATTGATCATTCATGGGGAGAAGGACGAGATTATTCCCCTCTGGATGGGAGAGAAACTCTACGAGAAGGCAGCAGAACCGAAGGAGTTTTACCTGATCAAGGGTGCACACCACAACGATACCTACATTGTTGGGGGGGGACAATATTATAAAAAAATTAAGGGGTTCATTGATAATATTTAATTATATGCTTTAGATAGGTGGGATATGGATATTATTCTTGTACGCCACGGGGAAGCCAACCTTGCGGGAGTTGATCGTGAGCGGTCACTCACAAAGAGTGGCAGGGGGGAAGCGGAAAGGGTTGGACGTTTCCTCTCCATGGATGGGATTATCTGCGATTTTATTTTTTCGAGTGAGAAAGCCCGGGCAAAAGAGACTTCACTGATTATTGCCGAAGAATTAGGGCTTAATCCATCAATTATCCGGGAATCGAGGGACCTCTCACCGAACTCCAACCCGGAGGAGATGGGAGATGTGATTTCAGCCTATAGAGGGGAGAACAGCGTTATTGTGGTGAGCCATATGCCTGCCATCAGTCTATACGCCTCTTTCCTCTTAAGGATTGATTCTTTAGACCGGCCCCGGTTCCTCTTTGGCACATGCGGGATTGCCAGCCTAACGGGTGAAAAGGCGGACAGGTCCGGATCTTTCAATTTGAACTATTTCAAAGGACCCAGGGAAATACCGGGAAACTGAAGAATTTTTTGAGGGGGGGTAATTCATGAAGGGTAACCTTGAGCCAATATTCAGGCCTGCTACGATTGCAGTGGTGGGGGCATCCACAAATCCTGGAAAAATGGGGTATCAGATACTGGACAACATAATCCAGGGGGGCTATGGAGGGAAGATATTCCCACTCAACCCGAAGGCTGAGGAGATCCTGGGGCTCTCCTGCGTAAATGACCCGGGGGACCTGCCAGAAGGGGTAGATCTCGCGGTGATGATAATCCCCGCAGGCGCGGTCCCTGCCAGCCTCGACAGGCTGGGAGAACGTGGACTCAAGAGTGCAATCGTTATCACCGGGGGCTTTTCCGAGGCGGGGGAAGAAGGTGAGAAATTGCAGGCACAACTAGCAGAGGTGAGTGCCAGGAGAGGGATTCGTGTCATAGGTCCCAACTGTCAGGGAGTCAATTACCCGTACCACAGCATGTGTGCCTCCTGGCCGCTGATAAAAATGAAGGGCGACATGGCCATCATCTCTCAGAGCGGTACCGTGGGAGCTGCCCTCATCGACTGGGCTTCTGAGGAGAGGATCGGGTTTTCTGCCTTCGTCAGCCTGGGAAACAGGGCGGATGTAGATGAGTCGGAGTTAATCGAATATTTCTCGAACGATGAGAGTACCAGGGTGATTACCCTTTACATAGAAGGGGTAAAGGACCCGGCACGGTTCAAGCGAGCCTTAGGTGGGACAGACAAGCCGGTTGTGATATTCAAAGCGGGGAGAACCGAAGGGGGTAGAAGGGCTGCAGAGTCACACACGAAGTCCCTCGCGGGGAGAGATGAGATCTACGGTGCACTCTTCAAGAAATACGGGGTAACGAGGGCCAATTCACTTGAAGAGCTCTACGATTTATCAAAGGCTCACGCCTACTTACCAAGGCCTGATGGGAACCGGATGCTTATTGTAACAAGTTCTGGAGGATCGGCCATTATCGCTACCGATACTGCGGAAGAAGAGGGGTTCGAGGTAACGCCTCTGAGGAAGAGCACGGCAGATGAACTCCTCGAGGTCCTCCCGGGACACTGTATAATCTCGAATCCCCTCGACCTTACGGGGGATACTGATGCGGAACGGTACAGGAAAGTCCTCGAAATTGCTGGAAAGGAGTTTGATATTGTCATGCCTATCTTCGGTGATCCCATTCCAGGAGCTGTGGATGTGGTATCAGGAAGGTCATGCCAGCTTGTTACGTATCTGGGTGGTGCCGATGTTGAACGTGAGGAGAGGAAGAGCATGGGGAAGAAAAAGATAGCCGTGTTCCCAACTCCTGAAAGGGCAGTGAAGGCAGCATCTGTTCTCATACCCAGGAGGTTAGAGAGAAAAGCTGAAGAAGCAGATCACGACACCAAAGAGGAAGAGTCAAAAGGTAGTATGCTTCCGCCCGTGGATGCTTTTTCCCTTCTCGAGAGGTACGGGATACCAGTTTCCCCATATTTCAAGGTGAACAATCTGCAGGACGTGGACAGGTATGCCGAAAGCCTGGGATACCCTGTGGTGTTGAAGGTTAACAGCCCCGAAGTAGTTCACAAAACGGACGTGGGGGGAGTAATCCTCGATCTTTCCACAAAGGCAGAGACGGCGTCGGCCTATCGGGAGCTCATGGAAGTTGTGGCATTTCTTGGAGTCAGGACTGACGGGCTACTCCTGGCCAAGCAGATGCCAAAGGGAAGAGAGATGATCATGGGGGTTACCCGTGATGAGCAGTTCGGCCATGCCATGGCGGTAGGCCTGGGGGGAATCTTCGTGGAAGTCTTAAAAGATGTGTCATTTCGCCTTCTACCCGTTAATAGCGCTGATATGGAAGAGATGCTGAGGGAGTTGAGGGGAAGAAGTATCCTTTCTGGAGTAAGGGGGGAGGGGCAGTCAGACCTGGGATCACTCGGGATCCTCGCAGAGAAGGTGTCCAGACTTGTGAAGGAAAACCCTTCAATCGTGGAACTGGACCTGAATCCCCTATTTCTCTACCAGGAAGGGCTCTGTGTGGCAGACGTGAGGATCATTCTGGAGGGATAAGCTACTGTAGAAAATCGGAGAGTTCCGGGACCTCGAAGCCATCTTTCTCTATGGTTTTCTTCACCGAATCCACATCGATAGTCTCGATCCGGATAAAGGCCACATTCTTTTCTCCATGGGGGGCGAAGATGAGGCTCTTTACCTCGAGTTCGAGCCGGGAGAGAAGAGCCAGGAGTTTGCTCAGGCTATTTACGCCAGATGGGAGAAGCACTTCGATCCGCACGCCGAGCCCCTCGATGTGTAAAGTTTCCACAAGCGCTGCGAGTATATCGGTTTTCGATATGATGCCCACGAGGTTTTTTCCCTCTACGACCGGTATGGCGCTGAATTTCCATTTGTGAAGTGTCAGAAGGGCATCTTCGATAGTATCCCATGGCTGTATTGTAACCGGATCCCGTGTCATGATATCTCCTACCGTTCTGTTCCTCACTGTAAATTCCGCCTCTCCGTCCAGCACTGTTTCCTCGAAAGTGGAATTCCGAATATCAGTATTGGTGACGAGGCCCACCAGATTATCCCCCTCGACCACTGGAAGATGGTGAAGCCCATATTCCATCAAAATGTGGCTTGCCCTTTTAAGAGTCATGTCAGGCGAGGCAGTAACCACTTCCCTGCTCATTCTTTTTCCTACGTACATGTCTTATTTCCTCCCCTGCAAAAATTTTAAATGGTGAAGAAGAGAGGATGTTAGAGAAGAACTGTTGTATCCTCCTTCAAGGACAGATACGATCCTCCCCTGGCATATCTCTCCTGCCACGTCGCAGACCATCTCGGTCATTCTCGCATAGGCAAGTTCAGTAAAGTGGAGATCCGCTAAGGGGTCATCAATGTGCCCATCGAAACCCGCGGAGATGAAGATGAGGTGAGGTTCAAAACTCCGGATGGTGTCTATGACTTCTTTCCTGAAAACTTCAATTACATCCCTGTCTGTCGAATGGGGCTTCAAGGGGATATTTTTCGTATACCCCAGGCCCTCTCCCTTTCCGCGGTCCATCCTTCTACCTGTGCCTGGATAACAGAATGTTGGGTGTTCGTGAATACTCAGGAAGTAGGTTTTTGGATCCTCCTCGAAAATTTTCTCTGTTCCATTCCCATGATGGACGTCCCAGTCGAGGATGAATATTCTCTCCACCCCATACATTTTTCTAGCATATATGGCCCCTAAGGCGACGTTGTTGAAAAAACAGAATCCCATGGCTTTTTCCCTTCCCGCATGGTGACCGGGGGGCCTCACAGCACAGAAAGCGTTTTCCACCCTCTCGTTCATCACTGCGTCAACCCCAGCCATTACTCCTCCAACGGCGAGAAGGGCGGCCTGAAAGGTATCCTGGGATATTTTGCAATCCCTAGTCATGTAGAAAGGCTTCCCTTCTTTTACAGACTCTTCAAAGCCCATGATGTAATCGGGATTATGCACTTTTTCGAGCAAACTCATTTCGGGGTAATAGGGCTCCATGAATATGAGACTTTCCTGCAGTTCGTTTTTTCTTATCTGCTTCAAACATTGCGTTAGGCGCCTGGGTCCTTCTGCATGTCCTCCACCGGGTTTGTGCCCCAGGTACATGTCTGAATAGATAAAGGCGGTTCTTCTGGGAGTGTTCGTATAAATGATTTTGTGACCATCCCATGGATCTGAAGAGAGGAGGAAGGCTTTTCCCAGCGGGAATGTGAATTCCTCCAGGTGGTCCTCATCCCTGGTTAAAGAGTAGTATCCCTCCTTGTTCCTGAAGGTGGGGATCATTATGTCTTTTCTGAATAGAGCGAGATCATACATGTGGTTCAGCCGTCTGATTTCCGTTTCCTTTACGGGGAGAGACTTCTCCCTGCAGAGAATTCTG
>CAYSOQ010000058.1:0-7124 GCA_964432685.1 uncultured bacterium | reverse complement strand
TGTCGTACCGCTTTGTTAAAGACATCTCAGGGTGCGGGCTTTCAGGCATCATCAACGTGAAGGGGGATATGATCGGTGGGGAGGATATTATCAAGTCCATCGTCCTCCAGACGGACAGGGGAAATGGACTCGGTGCGGGGTATTCCGCTTACGGTATATACCCCGATTACCCTGATCATTACGCTTTCCACATCATGTATGACGACTATGTGGCGAAAGAGGAAACGGAGTCATTTCTCGAAAAAGTCTCCGATGTTGCATATTTCGAGGAGATCCCCCACAGATACACGGAATTCATAAAAATGTCGCCTATACTGATGCGCTACTTTCTCAAGCCTATTCGTGAAAAAGCGGGGAAGGATCTCCGCCTTCTTGGAGAAGACGACATGGTGGTCAGCCAGGTGATGCAGATCAACAGTTCCATCGAGGGGGCCTACGTGTTCTCCTCCGGGAAGAACATGGGAGTGTTCAAGGGCGTTGGTTTCCCCATGGATATTGCCGAATTCTTCCGTATTGAGGAATACGAGGCCTACATCTGGACAGCCCACAACAGGTTTCCAACCAATACGCCCGGGTGGTGGGGAGGTGCACATCCGTTCACACTTCTCGACTGGTCCATCGTTCACAATGGAGAAATCTCTTCCTACGGGATTAACAAGAGGTACCTCGAAATGTACGGATACCAGCTGACACTCCTCACCGATACAGAGGTGGTGGCTTACATGCTGGACCTTCTCATACGAAAGTTCGGTCTCGACCTGGCTTCGACCTGTGCTGCCCTTGCATCGCCATTCTGGAAGGATATCGACGGGGACGGGGCTTCTGGAGAAACCCTGAGAGCCATCAGGATGGTATACGGAAGCGCCTTGCTGAACGGCCCCTTTGCGATCCTGTTTGCCTTCTCAGATGGGCTCGTGGGACTGAATGACAGGGTGAAACTCCGCCCGCTCGTGGTGGGGGTTAAGGGCGATTTCGTCTACATGGCGAGCGAAGAAGCCGCAATCAGGGAAATTTGCCACGACGCCGAGAAGGTGTGGGCGCCCAAGGCGGGTGACCCGGTGATCGTGAAGGTGGGAGAGGGAATAACGCATTGAGGTTAAGGCGATGAAGATAGACATCGACGCGGGTGGAATGTACTACCGCACCCTCAACAAGATGATTCGCAACGCAGTGGCGGGTGGGTATACGGATATCCACCTGCATAAAGTGAATGGCCAATACTATATCGGCGACGGTATCGAGAAGGATGTGAGTATCTCCATCGAAGGTGTTCCCGGGAACGACCTGGGAGCCTTTATGGATGGGCCCCATATCACGGTGAGGAACAACGCGCAGGACAACGTGGGAAATACCATGAACGCCGGGAGGATCGTAATTCACGGAATGGCCGGTGACGTGTGCGGATACGGCATGAGAGGTGGGAGGATATTCATCAGGGACGATGTAGGCTACAGGGTAGGGATTCATATGAAGGGGTACCTCGACAAGGTTCCAGTAATAGTTATTGGAGGGAAAGCGGGAGACTTTTTCGGCGAGTACATGGCTGGGGGTGTTCTCATTCTACTGGGCCTGCCAAAGGGAGCCGAAGATACCCGCCCGATTGCGGGGGATTACCTCGGGACCGGGATGCACGGGGGGGTGATCTACCTCCGGGGCACCCATGACAAGGACAGGGTTGGCGCTGAAGTGGGCGTGGTTCCTCTCGAGGAACCCGACAGGAATATCATAAAAAATTGTGTGGGAGAGTTCTGCAACGAGTTCGGAACTTCCCAGGAAGAGATCATGTCGGTGCCCTTTCTCAAGCTCGTACCTGTCTCCAACAGGCCCTACGGAAACATGTACGCCTATTAAAGGGGGGGAGGATGGTGGTCGATTTTATCAATGAAATGGAATCGAAGATTTCGAAGCTCATTCACGTAGTTGAAAATTTGAAGGGGGAAAATGAATCCCTGAAACAGGCACTATCTGAGAATGAGAGAGAGGTGGGAGACCTGAGAAAGAAGGTGTCCCAATTCTCAAACGAGAAGGATGAAATCAAGAGCAGGATCGAAAACCTTTTATCCAAGCTCGAAATAGTTGAGCGGTAGAAGAATTCATGTATAATTGATAGTATGAACAAGGTGTATGAGATCAATGTTCTCGGGTACCGCTTGACGATTTCCACCGAGAAGGATGAGCAATACGTTAAGGAACTATCATCCTATCTCACAAAGAAAATAAAGACCATGAGGCGGGGGAGCCAGGCCGTGGCAAACATGGACCTCCTGATCCTCACTTCCCTCTCTCTCGTCGACGAGATCAAACTGAAAGATAAAGATCTTGAAGTGACCAGGGGAAGGGTAGAGCGTCTGAACAGGCTTCTTGACGAGAAGCTGAGTAGCATGCAGGTTTGAATCAAGCGTTCCCTGCTGTGTGCGTGACGGCGAAAAAGTTTGAGCCAACACAGCGTTGAAGGGAGCCGTCACTGTCGGTGGAGCGCATCCCCTTACGGGGAAGCCGGAAACCGTTATCATGGCACCCACCTATTACGTAGGGTTCAACGTGGATCGCCGCCACGGCATCAGCGGGGAATTTTCATGTACTTTAACATAGATGTGAGATTTGACAGGATTGATTCAGGGGAAAAGGGATTATATATAATAAACTGCGTTACGAGAAGCATACTGGAGGAAAGATACATCATATAACCTTCTGATTGTACCCCCCATCCTGAAAAATCTCACAATACTCTTTTCTTGTGGGATTTTAGATGTCTGAAATTAAATCTGAGATCAGAAAGCGATTGCTTGAGGAGAGGGAAGTGCGTCTTTCCCCTGAAGAGAGGGAAGAGAAAAGCTCTCTAATCGCTTCATTTTTTATCAACGATCTCGTTATGCCGGCTGGCGTTGGGTCAGTGGGGTTCTACTACCCCGTCCACAACGAAGTGGAGACCTTTTCCTCACTCGATTTCTGCATGCAGTCTGGGATACGGTGCCTTTTCCCAAGGGTCGTGTCACCCCGCGAGATGGCATTCCTTCCCATAAAATCACTCGATGACCTTGTCAAGGGAACATACGGGATATACGAACCGGACATAAAAATGTGCGAAAGAAGGGACGAAGAAGTCCCTGAGGTACTGATCGTTCCGGGAGTCGCCTTTGACAGTGATAATTACCGGATCGGGTATGGGAAGGGATACTACGACAGGTACATTAGAGAACGAAAGCCCTATCTTACCGTTGGATTCGCATACTCATTCCAGCTCGTTGAGAGCTTTGATAGGGAAGAGTGGGACGTAAAGCTGAATCTCCTCCTCACTGAGAAGGGGTGGCAAGGCGAATTTCGAAATAGCTATTCCGGAGGTTTAAAGTGAACGGGAAATCAACAATAATGCTCATCGTACTATCCATCCTTGTAGTCCTAATGGCTGGATTTGCACTGTACATGTACATGCGTAAAAAGATGGCTGACCAGAAGATCGCGAGGGCGGAGGAGACGGCGGAGGATGTGCTCAAGAATGCGAAACGTGAGGCGGACACGATACTGAAGGAAGCCTCGCTTCAGGCGAAGGACTACATGCTCCAGGTTCGTTCGGATTTTGAGAAAGAGACCCGTGAGAAAAAAGTGGAGCTCCAGAAGCTCGAGAGGCGGTTTCTCCAGAAGGAAGAGACCCTGGAAAGGCGCACAGAGGAACTGGAGAAAGGGAAGGCGGAAATTTCCCTGAAGGAACGGGAACTGGAATCTAACAGGAAAAAACTCGATATCCAAATCGAGCAGTTCGAAGGGAAGATCGAAGAGGTGAAGAGGGAACTGGAAAGGGTCTCGGGGTACACCATGGAACAGGCGAAGGCCGAGTTGATGAGGCTAATAGAAGAAGACGCCAGGATGGAAGTTTCCAAGAAGATCAAGGCCATCGATGACGAATTCAAGGAGGAGGCTCAAAAGAAATCCCAGAAGATCATCGCCCTTGCTGTCCAGAAATATGCAGCAGAGTATGTTGTTGAGAAGGTGGTATCTACCGTGTCTCTTCCCACCGAGGAGATGAAGGGGAGAATAATCGGCAGGGAGGGTAGGAATATCCGGACTTTCGAAGCGGCCACGGGGATCGACCTCATCATCGATGATACTCCCGAGGCTGTCATCCTTTCAGGGTTTAACCCGGTGAGGAGGGAAGTGGCAAGGATAGCCCTTGAGCGGCTTGTGGCGGGCGGCAGGAGCCCTCCCGCGCGGCTCGAGGAATTGGTGAGCAAGGCTGAGCAGGAAGTGGAACAGCAGGTCAAGGATGCCGGGGAGCAGGCTGTCTTCGATCTGGGGATCCACAGCATCCATCCCGAACTCGTGAAGCTTGTGGGAAAGCTGAAGTTCAGGACCAGCTACGGACAGAACATTTATACCCACTCCCTGGAAGTGGCCTTCCTGGCAGGGACCATTTCCTCTGAACTGGGTTTGAACCCGAAGGTGGCGAAGCGGGCGGGGTTGCTACATGATATTGGGAAGGCGGTTGACCACGAAGTGGAAGGCCCCCACGCCCTGATCGGGGGAGATCTCGCGAAGAAATATGGTGAGTCCAGCCGGATAATCCACGCCATCTCGGCCCACCATGAAGATGAGGAGCCCCACGATATCCTTCCTGTGATTATCCAGGCATCCGATGCCCTTTCAGGAGCCCGCCCGGGTGCACGAAAGGAGATGCTGGAAAACTACCTCCGCCGGTTGAAAGATCTGGAAAACATCGCCTCTTCGTTCAAGGGAGTTGAAAAAGCCTACGCTATCCAGGCCGGAAGGGAAGTGAGAGTTATCATCCAGCCCGAGAAGACCTCGGATGAGATGGCCCATATGCTCGCGATGGACATTGTCAAGCGGGTTGAGAACGAGCTCTCCTATCCGGGGCAGATTAAAGTGACCGTAATCCGGGAAACCAGGGCCATTGAGTTTGCCAGATGACCCTCCTCCGCATCCTCTTTATAGGGGACATCGTGGGCCGCCCAGGAAGGAAGTCGGTGAAGTCGGCCATTTCCCGCCTCAATCTAGAAGATGATTACGACCTGGTTATCGCCAACGGGGAAAACGCTGCGGGGGGATTCGGGCTGACCGGTGAGGTGGTGGAGGAAATCTTCGATGCAGGTGTCGATGTAGTGACCACGGGGAACCATGTGTGGGACAAGAAGGAAGGGATTCCCCATGTTGAAAATTCTGAGAGAATCCTGAGGCCTTTGAACTATCCGCCCGGCTGTCCTGGAAAAGGTTACGGAGTGTACGCAGGGAAGAGCGGCCACGAGTACCTTGTGATAAACCTCTCCGGGAGGGTTTTCATGGGGAACTACGACTGTCCATTTCGGGCAGTGGGCGGTCTACTGGATGAATTCAAGGGAGCCCCCCTCTTCAAGGTGGTGGACATCCATGCAGAGGCAACCTCCGAAAAGGAGGCGATGGGTTGGTACCTGAACGGTAGAGTGTCCGCCGTCGTGGGGACCCACACGCACGTTCAAACGGCTGACAACAGGATCCTCGACGGAGGTACGGGTTATATCACTGATGCAGGGATGTGCGGGCCCATGAACGGCGTGATCGGTATGCGGAAGGAGGAGATACTCACCCGCTTTCTCAACCAGATGCCCACTCGTTTCGAGGTTGCTTCGGGCCCACAGAAGTTCTGCGGAGTCGTGATCACAGTAGACGAGGATACTGGCAGGTGCGAGGAGATACGAAGAATTTACCAGATCAATGATTGAGGTGATATGTGATGGAGGAGGTTCTCAAGAGGCTCGGGAGGGGAGTGGTCGATCTCATACGGGAGGAGGAACTAAGAGAGCGTTTGAGGGAGGCTGGCAGGGAGAAGCGAAAGCTGCGGGTCAAAGCGGGGTTTGACCCCACGGCACCCGACCTCCACCTGGGGCACACCGTTCTGATCCAGAAGCTGAAACACTTTCAGGAAGAGGGCCATCAGGTGATCTTCCTCATAGGGGATGTGACGGCGATGGTGGGGGATCCCACGGGTAGGACGGAAACGCGCCCGGCCCTCACGAGAGAGGAGGTGATCGGGAATTCAGAGACCTATAAAAAACAGGTGTTCAAGATTCTCGATCCGGATAAAACAGAAGTGAGGTACAACAGTGAATGGTTGGACCCCATGGGGCCGAAGGAGTTCTTGCGCCTTACTGCCCAGATGACGGTTGCCCGGATGCTCGAGAGGGACGATTTTCACAAACGCTTCGAAGCGGAGAAACCGATTCACGTTCACGAATTCCTCTATCCCCTTCTCCAGGGGTATGATTCGGTTGCCCTTGAAGCTGACGTGGAATTCGGGGGGACCGACCAGAGGTTCAATCTCCTGGTGGGCAGGGACCTGCAGCGCTATTACGGGCAGAAACCCCAGATCGTCATGACCACCCCCCTCCTGGAAGGGACTGACGGCGCGTTGAAGATGTCGAAGAGTTACGGCAACTATATAGGGATCGACGAAACACCTGAAGTCATGTTCGGGAAGGTAATGTCCATCTCCGATGAGTTGATGGTCCGGTACTACGAACTGTTGAGCGACATCTCCCTTACGGAACTTGAGAGAATAAAGGAAGACATGTCAGGGGGGAGTGTCAACCCCATGGACCTGAAGGTCCGCCTTGCGGAGGAGATTGTAACGAGGTTTCACGGGTACCAGATGGCAGGGAAAGCCAGAGATGACTTTTTCACAAAATTTTCCCGCAGGGAATTTCCTGGGGACGCCCCACTTGTGGAGTTTTCCCACGATGACAGCGGCATCTGGCTTCCCAGGCTGATCTCGGAGGTTTCCCCCTCGTTCAATTCTACCTCGAAGGCCAGGAGGCTCATTGAACAGGGGGGTGTTGAGGTTGATGGGGGGAAGATTGTTGATAGTAAGTATACTGTTGAAACTAAAGGGATAATAAAATTAAAAGTTGGCAAGAAGGAGTTCTTCAGGGTACAATTTATATTACAGGATTAATTTAACGATGGTACAAGATAATTTTCTTGACACGTAGGTGCACATCCTATATATTGGGAGGTCCAACCCTACGGGGAGATCTTTGAAAACTAAACAGTGAATGGTGCAGGATCCTAGTTTTATTAGTTTAACTGGAGAGTTTGATCCTGGCTCAGAGCGAACGCTGGCGGCGTGCCTAACACAT
>CAYSOQ010000057.1:0-7125 GCA_964432685.1 uncultured bacterium | reverse complement strand
AAGTAGGGGATAATGCGAACTTTTGTGATCATTTTATTTATGTTCTCAGTGAGATACTCCACACTATCCTTATCGACTGCAAAGGCGCTTTCACTTAGCCTTGCCACCTTGAAGGACTCCCCTGTGGCTCCATTTGAAGGCCTGGGAGTTCTTGTTGCCCCCACTGGTGACCGGGTGGGCCCTAGATCTGATGGCTTGATCTTCACTTCACGCAGATTTCCATCAGCATTTAGAACCACGGAATTGCGCCTGACCGACACAACCTGGATATTCCCTGTCACAGTTTCTCCCTCGCGGTACCCCTTTATCTTCTTGGTGGAGTTAAGGAAAAAGTAGGCTCTCCTCCAGGATTTATCATCGGAATATATGGTTCCCGAGAGTTTAAAGAGATCGGAGAAATCACCAGTTGCCACATTTTCTAATTCCGTTTTATTCCACTTCGTTGGGATATCCATTCCCCTATCCGGCGAGAAGATGTTTGTGAGTGTACCTTCATCGATCGATTCGGAATTTGCAGCGCTTGTGCCTTCTGACAGGGGATTCCCACCCACTTCAGCGACCCCCTGGCTTCCTGACTGGAACATCCTCGAGGAGTGCGCTGAAGAGATGATGAGGCCCAGGTTGTAGAGGAGGGATCCTCCAAAGAGGGTTGCAGAGGCAACGAATATTATAAAAGTGCTCTTGAATTCCATGGGTATGACCGTTTTTTTACTCATTTCCTTGCATCTACCCCTCTAAGTCAACAGGAGTCAAGGGGTTTTTAATTTACTATCCCCCGCAGGGAATGGAAATTCATGGTACAACTTCCCCATCCCCACAGGCAAGTATATATGTATACCATATTTGTGGATAAAAAAAAGGGGGGAACCCCTACAGATGATTCCCGGGACTGTTCCGTTTATATGCCCAGGTATGCCTCTTTTATTTCGTCTGACTCCTTTATATCTTTCGGCGTACCTTCGGCTTTGATAAGCCCTTCATGCATGATGTAGACGTAATCCGAAGTTTCAAGAGATGTTTCTGCGTTCTGTTCAACCAGTAGGATAGTGAGGCCCACTTCCTCTTTCAACTTCA
Organism: uncultured bacterium; assembly: GCA_964432685.1. GTDB lineage: Bacteria > Desulfobacterota > Deferrimicrobia > J040 > J040 > CAYSOQ01. The sequence continues at coordinate 6,051 of CAYSOQ010000057.1, read as the reverse complement.
GAATGGTCTCGAAGACCTCAAAGACAATTTTCGGGGCTAGGCCCTGGCTGGGCTCATCCAGCATGATGAGTTTAGGCTTAGTCATCAAGGCCCTTGCTATAGTAACCATCTGCTGCTCGCCTCCGCTCAGGGAGCCCGCCTTCTGTTCCTTTCTTTCCTCTAGAATTGGAAACAGGCCGATGACCAGTTCCAGTGACTCCTTGAGGCACATTGCGGCTTCCTTCCTGTAGGTTCCCATGATGAGGTTTTCCAGGACGGTCATCCCGGGGAATAGGTGTTTCCCTTCGGGGACAAGTGTAATTCCTTTGTCAACTTTTTGATGAGGCGGCATGGTGGTGATATCTAACCCTTCAAACAGGATTTCCCCCCCCCAGGGGATAACGGAGCCGAAGATGGTCCACAGCAGGGTGGATTTCCCCGCTCCATTAGGCCCGAGGAGAGCCGTAATGGTACCCGGTTTAACATTGATAGAGGGCTGCCAGAGAACCTGCATGGACCCATACCCAGATTCGAGATTTTCAATCTTCAGCATGGAGTTCCTCCGTGGGCCGCCCGAGATAAACTTCCACGACTCTCGGGTCATTCAAGGCAATTTTCGTCGGTTCGTCCACCAGTTTTGCCCCCTGATGCATGACGACGACCCTTTCCGCCAGGCCCGCCACAGCCCTCATGATATGCTCCACCATGGCAACGATGGCGATCTTTTCCCTATCCCGGACTTCTTTCACGAATTCCATGAGCGAGTCGATATCTTTCGGGTTCATCCCAGCCATGACTTCATCCATGAGGAGCAGTTTCGGTTTCATTGCGAGGGCACGAGCGAGTTCCACGAGTTTTTTCTCGACTGGGGTCAGGCCTCCGGCAGGCTTATCCCTGTGGGGGAGGAGACCGACAAGTTCGATGTATTCATCTGCTGCACGTAAGCACCTGGTAACATTGCAGTGCTTTCCCTGGGAGCCGAACATGGCACCTATGGCGATGTTTTCCCTTACCGTTGCCGATGCGAAGGGCCTGGGTATCTGGAAGGTTCTGGCTATGCCAAGGGGTGCTCTCCTGTAAGGTGGGAAGCGCGTAATATCGATCCCGTCATAGATGATCTTTCCATTATCGGGGGCAAACACGCCATTTATTATGTTGAACAGGGTTGTTTTTCCTGCCCCGTTGGGCCCCACAATGGCCATCATTTCCCCATGTTTTATTTCAAAGGAAATATCGTCCACCGCAGTCAAACCGCCGAAACGCTTGGTTATATTTTCAAGTTTCAAAAGTATCATAATTTTCTCATACTATTATATGCTCCAGCACGGTTCCCTGGACTTTCTTCTTCAAGACTCCCACGGTCCCCTCGGGGAAGAGGACGATGATCAGGATGATTATGGGGGCGAAAATCAGCAACTGGAATCCCGGGAGAATAATGGCGAGGTAATATTTCGATAGGCCGTAGATGAGGCCACCCACAACAGGGCCGAGAAGGGTTCCCGCCCCACCTAAGAGGACAATGATGATCGCTTCCACCGTGTAAGAAATTTCGAATACATCGGGAGGATACACATACGTGAGCTTGAGCGCCCATGCGCAGGCCCCAAGAAGCCCCGCAAAAGCGGCGCTGGTGATGAAAGCGATTATTTTGAACTTTGTAACGTTGATTCCCATAACCTTCGCGGCATCCTCATCCTCCCTGAGAGCAGTTAAGGCGTAGCCGACTTTACCCCTCAAGTAGATGAGTGTTACCAGGGCGGCCGAAATGGCTATCGAGAAAACCATCACATCCGCCCAGAATGTGGAGAGGGCACTCGACATTTGTCTTCCAAAAGCCTGGGTGAGCTGGCCGGAGAAGATAATCCCCTCTGACCCGTTCCAAATTTTTAAACCTTCGATGAGGTAACGAAACCCTTCGTTCACACCGATGGTAGCGATGGCGAAATATGCTCCCCTCAGCCTTAGAGCCACGGCCCCCACGGCGATGGAGAGAAGAACGGAAAAGATGAGTGCGAGTGCGAGGCCCAGGATGATGAGCCAGATCCCTAGCCCACGGTCGTAAAAGCGGGAAATAGCGAGGGCCATTCCATATGTCCCCACCCCAAGAAAGGCTACATAGCCGAAGTCTACATACCCGGTCATCCCCATGAAGAGATTGAAGGCCTGCCCGAGGGCGCAATAAAAGGCGAGCATGGCGATAAGCTGCCAGATTCCCGGTACCATCTCCCCCACCATGAATAGGGTGGCATACGCTGCGAACACGGGTAAAATTGGAAGGTAACGTCTGGGCTCCATGAAAAACCTATCCTTTCTTCGGGCTCAAAAGCCCCTCGGGTTTGATGAGGAGGATTACGAGGAGCATGAAGAATGAAAAGAATCTTGTGAGGGCAAAGGGTTCCACTCCGGGAATACTCGCGAAGACAGTGTATGAGCCGTTCTCGACCAACCCGAAGATGAGACCCCCGAAGAAAGCTCCGTAGGGTGAAGCGAGGCCTCCAAGAACAGCAATCACGAAGGCCTTCAGGGTGTAGTGCCCCCCCATATAGGGATTGATCCCCACGGGAATGAACAAGGTGAGGAGGACACCACTAGCTACGGTTAGCCCCAGTCCGATGGAAAAGCTCAGGGCATACTGCCATTCAACGTTCACCCCGCATACGCGGGCCCCCTCACTATCCTCTACGACGCTCCTCATCGCTTTCCCTGACCTCGTCTTGTTGAACCATATATAGAGAAGGATCGCTATGAGAATGCTCCCGATAAATGCGATCAATTTTGTGTAAGGAATAACGGTAACTGAGAGGTGGATTTTTCCGAGGACCCAGTTGAAACCCCTGAATTCCGATCCTGCGATGAGCTTCACTACCTCCTCGAGGATTACCCCGAAAGCGAAGGTGGCCAGGAGGGAGGAGAGTTCGGGCCCTTTTAACAAACGTTTGATGGCCGTGAAATAAAATATTAATCCAAGAAGGATACCCGTCAGGAATGCGATCGGTACTGCGTAAATCGGGGCGAGGCCAAGGACTTTGAACACAAACAATGCGATGAAAGCTCCAACCATTATGAATGCCCCATGTCCCACGTTCACAACCTTGAGAACGCCGAATATGAGGCTGAGCCCCATTGTGGCCATTCCGTATATGGCCCCGAGGATCAGGCCCTGGATAAGGTTTCCAGAGAGTTGGTGAAGTAGCATGTATTCCTCTTTTTACTCAGGCCCTGGAAGAAAACTCCTCCCCCTGGGAACACAGTACAGGGGGAGGAGAAACATCAACATTCACTTAGTGGGTTTATAAGCTTCTCACTTGTTTACGGCCTTCTTTCCTTTTGCCTTCTCTGCAAAAGTGGGTATGGGGAAGACGACCTTTCCGGTTTGAGCGCTCGGCGGCCATACGATGACACGTTTCCCATTCTGCCACTGTACATCCACCATTGAGTGTCCAACCTGTTTCCCCGTTTTGTCCACGTCCCATGTGCCGTAGTAGGACATGAACTTCAGCTTATCCAGGGCTTCGCGCACCTTGTCGGAATTGGTGGTGTTGGCTGCTTCGATACCTTTTACGAGTGCCAGAACAGCGGCTCCAGCTTCTGCACCATGGTAATCGGGAATGATGTCCTTCCCAACAGCTTTTTTGAATAGTGTAACGAACTCATCCTGGGAAGGGCCAATCCACGAAAGTCCTTCCTTTTTCGCGGCAGCTTCCGAGAAGGTGACGCCATATTCCCAGTGAGAGGGGCCCATCACTCCTTCGGCGAGGTCTGTGAGGGCCTTGTAAAACGCAGGGAGTGTGGCGGCAGCGATAAGGGAAAGCGCCTTCGAGTTGATGTCGAGGTCCGCCATTTGCCTGTTGAAGAGCTGTCCGTCAACGAAATGCCCCCCGCCAAGGACGATGTCTGGTTTCGATGCCTTCAGCGCTGAGAGGAGGGGAGTGAGGTCATTCACGCCTTTCGGGTAAGTTCTCTTGAATACAATCTCGTACCCGAGCTTCTTGGCATGGGCTTCCGCACCCTCCATGACAGTCCTCGCAAATTCGGAGTCCTCGTATGCGAGGGCAACACGCTTTGCCTTGGGGGCGGTCTTGTTGAGCAGGTCAAGGGTGCCCTGGTGGTAATGGGACCCCGGGCCTATCGTCTGGACCACGTACTTGAATCCCTGTTTGAAAATCTTGTCACTCGCGCCGCCATGATCCATGTAGATCATCCCATATTTCTCCGCTATGGGAGCGCCAGCTAGGGTGAGCCCTGAACTGTACGGTGCAATGGTGAAGTCCACCTTGTCCACCGTGATAAGACGTTCGAGAAGGCTCGTAACCGCTTCTTTTTTGGATTCCACATCGTACTTCTTATAGACCAGAGGTACCTTCTTCCCCCCGATATGGATCCCTCCGTGAACAGTATTGACCCAGTTCACCGCTGCTTCGATCCCGCCTGTCGCCTGCCCTCCGGCTTTCGCATATTTCCCAGAGAGGCATGCCGGGTGTCCTACCGTGATTTTGGCAGGAACCATGCCGGCGAAAGACGTGGCGAAGGCCAAAAAGACAGAAGCAGCCACGCACACAAATGTTACACGCATTTTCTTCATCATTAACAATCCCCCTTTGTATTATTGGTTCTTACAGAACTGCTGTGATCTTCCCTTAGAACAGGAAGTATAGTCTGAGGATCAGACTCCATGTGTCCCATGGAACTCCCGGAAGCTGCAATTTACGACATAAATTCAAGAATAAGTTACACCCTGTCTCATGTCAAGGAATTAAGCTGCAGGATGATTGAAATAATCATAAATGACGCCTCCCTGGGAGACTTCTTTTACATGAACATTTTATGAAGAGTAGACACTGCAGGGTTTAGAAATTCTTGCCCACGACCATGCTGTGGGTAAATCCCGCACCGTAATGTGTTAAATTCATAGAAAAAAAGGCAGGCCAGGGCCTGCCTTTATCTTGCTGGTGATCCCAGGGGGAATCGAACCCCCGTTTTCGGCGTGAGAGGCCGATGTCCTAGACCCCTAGACGATGGGACCAAAAAATGGCTGAGGAGCCAGGACTCGAACCTGGATAACTTGGTCCAGAGCCAAGCGTGTTGCCATTACACTACTCCTCAACTGGAAAAACAATTTTATTGTCTCAGATTATGAGAGTCAAGTTCAATGATCCGCAATGCATCTCGAATGCGTTCCACGGTTTTTTTCCTTCCAAGGACATGAATGATCTCGAAAATTCCGGGACTCACCCTCTTCCCGGTGAGTGCGACCCTGCAGGGCTGGGCGATTTTTCCGAGTTTGATTTCATGTTGGGACATTACAATTTCAAATGCGGAAGATATGTTTTCCTCGTCGAAAGGTTCGGCCCGCTCTAGTAGATCTATCAGGCTTGAGAGAGGGGGCAATACTTCCCGGGAGAGGAATTTATTTCTCGCCGCATCATCGACCTCGATTGAATCTGTGAAGTAGAAAAGGCCCGAATCAGCGAGCTCTTCCAGGGTCTTTGAACGTTCCATTAGAGTGGTAACCGCTTCGACATAGCGGGGGTGATCCGATGGGTCAACGCCTCTCTCTTTAAAGTGTGGTACCGCCATTGAGGCAATGTTTTCCGGGACAGATGATTTAAGGTGTTGGTGATTAACCCACTGCATCTTCTCCGGGTTGAATACTCCCGCGGATTTTCCAATTTGCTCAAAAGAAAATAGTTCCGTTAGTTCATCAAGGGAGAAGATCTCCTGGTCGCCATGGGACCAGCCAAGGCGAACGAGATAGTTTACAACCCCTTCGGGAAGGTATCCCATATCCCTGTAGGCAGTGACGGACATTGCTCCATGCCTTTTACTGAGCCTAGTCCTGTCTGTCCCCAGAATCATGGGGACATGGCCGAAAGCGGGAATCGGTAACCCGAGAGCTTTGTATATTTGTATCTGCCGGGGACTGTTGTTGAGGTGGTCATCCCCCCTGAACACGTGGGTGATCTGCATAAGCGCATCGTCAACCACGACGGTAAAATTATAAGTGGGAATGCCGTCCGACCTTACTAAAATCAGGTCGTCCAGTTCGGAATTGTTGAAGGACACCGTCCCCTT
>CAYSOQ010000056.1:0-7237 GCA_964432685.1 uncultured bacterium | reverse complement strand
AATGAGAGCATTTGTGGTGGGGACAGCTAAAGAGGTCCGGAGATCCGACGGCACATCAATTAAATTCGACACAAACTCTGCGATACTCATTAACAACCAGGGAGAACCCATAGGGACAAGGATATTCGGTCCCGTTGCAAGGGAGCTCAGGAGGAAGAGGTTTATGAAAATCATCTCTTTAGCTCCTGAAGTGCTTTAAGGAAGGTGTGAGGATGGGACAAGGAAAAGCGAGAATACGGATTCACGACATCGTAAAAGTGATCAAGGGAAAAGACCGGGGGAAGGTCGGGAAAGTCGTGAAGGTGAACGGGAAAGAGAGGAACCTGATCGTGGAGAAAGTGAATATAGTCAAACGTCACGTACGGCCGAGTAATTCAAATCCCCAGGGGGGAATCGTCGAGAAGGAAAACCCCATTCCTTTATCTAACGTGATGGTTATGTGTGACAAGTGCAATGGACCCACAAGGGTTGAATACAGGTATACAGAGGCCGGAGAGAAATTTCGTTACTGCAAGCATTGTGAGGAAATTATCGAGGCAAAGAAGAAGTAAGGCGAGGGATCAAAATGAAACCCAGGTTGATGGATATATACAAGACGGAAATTAAAAAGAAATTGATAGAGAAGTTTAAGTATTCAAACGAGATGGAAGTCCCCAGGCTTAGCAAAGTTGTGGTAAACGTGGGGCTTGGTGAGGCGTTGGAGAATATTAAACTCCTCGATTCATCGGTGGAAGAGTTGTCAATTATTACCGGGCAGCGGCCTGTGATTACAAAGGCGAGGAAGTCCATCTCGAATTTCAAGTTGAGGGAAGGAATGCCCATTGGAACCAAGGTAACGCTACGTGGGGAAAATATGTACTTCTTTGTTGACAAACTCTTCAATATCGCCCTCCCAAGGGTCAGGGATTTCAAAGGAGTCTCCCCCAAGGGGTTTGATGGACGCGGAAACTATACCTTCGGCGTAAGGGAACAGATAATCTTTCCTGAGATCGATTATGACAAGATACAAAAGATAAAGGGGATGAATATTACTTTCGTCACTACTGCAAGGAACGATGAGGAGGCACATGAATTTTTGAAACTCCTCGGATTGCCTTTCAGGGAATAAAGGAGGTTTCATTGGCCAGGAAAGCACAACTGGAGAAAATGAAGAAGGAACCAAAATTCAATGTCAGGAAGAGGAATAGGTGCAAGCGGTGTGGACGGCCCCGGGGGTATTACAGGAAATTCGGGATCTGCAGGATCTGCCTCAGGGAACTTGCATTACAAGGTGAATTACCCGGTGTGAGAAAAGCTAGCTGGTAAGGAGAGGGAAATGTCCATTAATGACCATATATCCAACATGCTTACAAGGATTCGGAATGCCCAGATGGCGGCGAAAAGAATGGTTGAAATGCCCTCATCGAACATGCTCGTCTCAATTGCGGCTATCCTACAGGAGGAGGGGTTCATCGAGAATTTCAGGTATGTTGAAGATGGCAAGCAGGGAATCATCAGACTTGGTTTGAGACGCAACAAAGTGTATGGATATGCCGTCACCGGCCTGAAAAAGATTAGCAAACCTGGGAGGCGGGTTTACGTTGGGAAGGACAAGCTTCCAGTAGTTAAAAGAGGCTACGGAATCAGTATCGTTTCAACATCCCGCGGAGTTATGACTGGAGACAAAGCCAGGGAACTCGGCGTGGGCGGCGAAGTTCTCTGTGAAATATGGTAAGGAGACGCACATATGTCCAGAATAGGTAGGGTTCCAATCGTGATTCCTGACGACGTTAGTGTCGACTATAAGGGAAAAAAAATCACTGTGAAAGGGAAACTAGGTAGCCTTTCACGTGAAATTCACGACCTCATCACCCTTAAGATCGAAGATGGGGTGATAGAAGTAAAGAAAGATCCGGATACGAAACTGGCGAAGACCTTTCATGGCCTTACCAGGACACTTGTCAATAACATGGTGGTGGGTGTTTCAAAAGGATTTGAAAAAGTTCTAGAAATACATGGGGTGGGATATAAGGCGGAATTGAAAGGCAAGGAACTCCATCTTCAACTCGGCTATTCTCATCCTGTCGTGTTTCCTATACCTGAGGGGATTAAGATCAAGGTGGAAGAGAGAAACACTGTAATCCGTGTGGGAGGATATGACAAGGAAAAAGTTGGTCTCGTGTCTGCAAAAGTCCGTAATTTCAGGAAACCGGATGTATATAAGAATAAAGGTATCAGGTACAGGGGTGAGAGGCTCATCAAGAAGGCAGGGAAAGCAGTAGGGAAATAAGTTTAGAACCTATTACAGGAGTTTTACATATGGCCCTAAAAGAGAGAAAAAGGCAACTCAGAGAAAGGCGTAAGGAGAGTATCCGTAAGAGGGTCAGGGGTGTCTCTGAGAGGCCACGGCTCTCCGTATATCGCAGCTCTAAGCATATGTATGCACAAATAATCGATGATTCCATAGGCACGACCATTGTCACAGCCTCGACCCTTTCCCAGGAAGTGAAGGATAAGATCAAAGGCATCAAGAAGAAGGAAGCAGCAGAAGTGGTGGGAGAGGTCGTGGCGAAAAGGGCCATCGAGAAAGGTGTTAAGAAAGTCGTTTTTGACAGAAACGGATTCATGTACCACGGCAGGGTCAAAGCGCTTGCCGAAGGAGCTAGAAAGGGTGGCCTCGAATTTTGAGGTTAATCTACCCGGTAAAGGAGGCATAGATTTTGTCGAAACGGATCAACCCGGAAGGGCTCGACTTAAAAGAAAAAGTGGTGCATATCGGCAGAGTTTCCAAGGTTGTAAAGGGAGGAAAGAGGTTTAGTTTCAATGCCCTGGCAGTAGTCGGTGACGGAAACGGGATCGTAGGGTTTGGACTTGGAAAGGCAAACCAGGTCCCGGAAGCAATTAGGAAAGCCGTGGAGAGGGCAAAGAAAAACCTCGTTAAAGTTCCCATTGTGGAAGGTACCATTCCCTACGAATCGATGGGGATATTCGGGGCAAGCAAGATAATGTTGAAACCTGCCTCTCCAGGAACGGGTGTGATCGCAGGGGGAGCAATCCGGTCTGTTGTTGAGTCAGCCGGGATCAAGGATATCCTGACTAAGTCACTGGGAAGCAACAACCCCCACAATCTTGTCCGGGCATGCCTGAATGGCCTCCTTGATATCAGGGACCCTTCATCAATCCTCGCATTCAGGAAGAATATTCAGAAAGAGGGGAAATGATGGGAAAAACAGTGAAAATCACCCTTGTGAGAAGCCTGATCGGCAGGACAGAAAAACAGAGGCGCATCGTGAAAGGCCTTGGCCTTGGGAAAGTCAATAGTTCGGTTATACGGAAAGATACACCAGAGATCCAGGGAATGGTCAAGAAAATCAATTTTATGCTTCATGTAGAGGAAATGGATTAGGGAAACAGGAGAGGATAGATGAGGATACATGAGCTTACTCCTTCCAGGGGAGACAGGAAAACGAGGAAGAGAGTCGGAAGGGGCCACGGCTGTGGGTCCGGGAAAACTTCCGGAAGGGGTCACAAAGGTCAGGGGTCACGGTCAGGAGGCAAGGTTCCCCGGGGATTTGAGGGGGGTCAAATGCCTCTACAGAGGAGAGTACCAAAAAGGGGATTCACCAATATTTTTAAAACTAAGTATTCCATCATCAATGTATCTGACCTCAATGTCTTCAAAGAGGGCGATAGAGTAGATCTTCCCGCACTCATCAAACGAGGAATGGTAAAAAACGTGAAAGATGGCGTGAAACTTCTCGGAAATGGATCCCTCGAGAAAAGATTGGACATTAGAGTACAAAAAGCATCGGCCTCGGCAATTGAAAAGATTAAGAGTGTCGATGGGACAATTGAGGTAGATTAAATGGCCGGTGGTTTCCAGAATATAGCGAAGGTCCCGGAACTCAGAAAGAGGATCTTCGTCACAGCAGGGTTTCTCCTCGTTTACCGGTTGGGTGCCCACGTTCCGACTCCAGGTATCGATACTGCTGCACTTTCTGCATTTTTTGCAAAGCAGAGTGGTACCCTTTTCGGTTTAATAGACATGTTTTCAGGGGGTGCCCTCCAACGGCTTTCTGTTTTTGCCCTCGGGATAATGCCATATATCAGCGCGACAATCATTCTCCAGCTACTCACTGTTGTGATGCCCTCCCTTGAACGATTATCGAAAGAAGGGGATCTTGGAAGGAAAAAGATCAACCAGTATTCCCGGTACGGAACAGTATTTCTCAGTGTGGTACAGTCCCTTGGGATCGCAATCGGCCTTGAAAGTATGCAGGTCGGCCCTGCCGGTTCGGTAGTGTTTCATCCTGGGTGGCCATTCAGGCTTCTCACTGTACTCACACTCACAACCGGGACTATTTTTATTATGTGGATTGGCGAGCAAATCACCGAGCGAGGTATTGGAAATGGAATCTCCCTCATTATATTTGCAGGAATCGTAGCACGAATGCCAAGTGCGATCATACGGACCTTCAGGCTTGTAAAAGCAGGGGAGATGGGACTTTTCATTCTCATATTTCTTATGCTGGTCATGGTCATAGTCGTGGCGGTTATTGTCTATTTCGAGAGGGCCCACAGGAAAATACCAATTCAGTATGCAAGGAGAGTTGTAGGGAGGAAGGTCTACGGAGGGCAGAGTACTCATCTCCCCCTCAAGGTAAACACAGCGGGAGTTATACCCCCAATCTTCGCTTCCTCAATACTTCTCTTTCCCGCTACCCTGGCAAACTTTATCCCCCATCCTGTTACAAAGACCATCTCATCACTTCTCATGCCTGGTAGAGCTTTATACGAGGTGCTCTATGTAATATTCATCGTTTTTTTCTGCTATTTTTACACAGCCGTAACATTCAATCCCGTGGACGTGGCTGATAACATCAAGAAATACGGGGGCTATATACCCGGGATACGCCCGGGAAAGAGAACGGCAGAATATATCGATAATGTGCTGACGCGAATCACGCTGGGCGGTGCGATTTACGTTTCGGTCATATGTGTTCTCCCTTCAATTCTAATCAACCGGTTCAATGTCCCATTTTACTTTGGAGGAACAGCTCTACTCATAGTGGTGGGAGTGGCAATGGATACCGTACAGCAAATAGAGAGCCACTTGCTCATGAGGCATTACGATGGATTTCTGAAAAAGGGTAAATCCAAGGGGAGGAGGTAGGTACAATGAACGGGGTTATCTTTTTAGGGCCTCCAGGGGCAGGCAAGGGCACCCAGGCGAAAAAGGTCGTGGAAAAATATGGGATCCCCCAGATTTCTACAGGGGACATGCTCAGGCAGTCTGTTACGGATGGTACTGAACTCGGAAGGCAGGCGAAGGAGTGTATGGACAAAGGCGCGCTACTTCCTGACGAGCTCGTCATCGGAATTGTTCGCGAGAGGCTCGGTAAGCCAGACTGTAATGAAGGGTTCATCCTCGACGGGTTCCCTCGTACAATTCCACAGGCGGATGCATTGGATAAGGTGGTCACAGTTCTTGGTAAAGAGATAGGGTACGTCATATCCCTCGAAGTGGATGACCATGAGTTAGTGGGCAGGCTCTCTGGGAGGAGAACATGTAAAGAGTGCGGTGCCATGTTCCATGTTGCCTTTAATCCCACTAAAGTAGGTGGTATCTGTGATAAGTGTGGTGGGGAAACCTACCAGAGGGATGATGACAGGGAAGGGACGATTAAGAACAGGCTCGAAACCTACAAGGAGCAGACCGAGCCCCTTATAAAGTACTATGAAGGGAAGGGTTCCCTGAGACGGATTGCAGCTACAGGGGATATCGACGGTATATATTCCCAGATCCTTACGGTCCTGGATGGTTAAATCTTAATGGTTACGTTAAAAAGTAGGGACGAAATAGAGAAACTTAGATATGCAAATGTGCTCGTTGCAGAATTCTTCGCAATAGTTGGGGAACACATACAGCCAGGAGTTTCGACCTTCGACCTCGAGGAACTATCTGAGCAGTTTATAACGGAGAAGAATGTGGAGTCTGCCTTCAAGGGATATATGGGATACCCTGCAAACCTCTGTGTGTCTGTAAATGATGAGGTTGTACACGGAATCCCGAGTAAGGAGAAGATCCTGAAAGAAGGGGATATTGTAAGCATAGATTTTGGACTGAAAAGGGAAGGATTTTACGGGGATTCGGCAAAAACATATCCCGTAGGAAAAATAAATGGTGAGGCTCTCAGGCTTCTTCAGGTTACGGAAGAATCACTCGCTAAAGGGATAAAGACTGCCAAAGTAGGAAATAGGCTTTACGATATTTCCCATTCGATTCAGTCCCATGTGGAGAAACAAGGATTCTCGGTGGTCCGTGATTTTGTTGGACACGGCATAGGACGTAAACTACACGAAGAACCCCAGGTGCCAAATTTCGGTGAGGAGGGAAGGGGGATCAAGATTCTTCCCGGACTGGTAATCGCCCTGGAACCGATGGTTAATCAGGGTTCATACCATGTTGAAGTGAAAAGCGATGGATGGACTGTCGCCACGAAAGACGGATCCCTCTCGGCCCATTTTGAGCATTCTGTTGCAGTTACAGAGAATGGGACGATGATCCTTAGCAAAATATAGGAGAGTTATGGCAAAAGAAGAGGCGATAGAGGCTGAAGGCACTGTTACCGAGTTGCTCCCCAATGCCATGTTTAAAGTGAAGCTGGAAAACGATATGACCATTCTTGCTCACATCTCGGGGAAAATGAGAATGCATTTTATCAAGATTCTTCCAGGTGACAAAGTAACGGTCCAGATTTCCCCCTATGATCTCAGCAGGGGAAGAATCGTGTACAGGACAAAAGGTTGAGGTGAAGAATGAAAGTTAGAGCGTCAGTTAAAAAAATATGTGATAAGTGCAAGATCGTGAAAAGGAAAGGTGTTGTTCGTGTAATATGCATAAACCCTAAACACAAACAGAGGCAGGGGTAAAGGAGGTTTTAATTGGCACGTATAGCAGGTGTTGACCTTCCAAGGATGAAAAAGATTGATACTGCCCTTACTTACATCTTCGGTATTGGACAGGTTACCTCGGACAGGATCCTCGAGGAGGCAGGTGTGGAGCCCACGGTGAAGGTGAAAGACCTTACAGAGGACCAGATCGCGAAGATAAGAGAGGTAATTGACAGATCTATCAAGGTAGAGGGAGATCTACGTAAAGAAGTCGCAATGAACATAAAACGCCTCATGGATCTCGGCTCCTACAGGGGATTGAGGCACAGGAGAGGGTTGCCGGCCAGGGGCCAGAGGACTCACA
>CAYSOQ010000055.1:0-7304 GCA_964432685.1 uncultured bacterium | reverse complement strand
GTCCATATGTGGAGCTTCTCGGTCAGCCGGTTGTGCAGGCCTTCCTCTTCGAGCGCGAGCGGCAACCGGTAGATGCTCGCGACGTCTTGCGCGGTAATACACGAACGCTCGTCCACACTGCCGAATAGGCCGAGCCTCCTCTTCACCTTCACCGGGATGTTTTCCCCTCACCCCGCTCTGGAGGCCATGAAAAATTTCGGATCTCTTTGAACTTTACTGTCCCATGGCACCGCTGGCAGAACTTTCCAAACCTGCCATCGTGCACGTCCGCCGCCCTGTGACATCCTACACACGCCGTGGACAATTTTAGTTTTCCTCTCCCTTTAAACCTGTGGCACGCCGTGCACTCCAGTTCTTTATGTGCCCCATCCAGAGGGAACTTTGTGTCTTTCACATGGTCAAACTTCCAGAACCGCCAACCATTGGGGTTGTGGCACCTTTCACACTTTTCACCCAGATATTCCTTGTGTGTATCGTCCTTCCCATGACATTCAACGCACCGAGATGGGGTGGGACTGAAATTCCCCCCTCCATGGCACTCCTCGCAGGGGGTAACCCCGTGCATGCCAATCAGGGGAAAAGAACTCAGATCATGGTCGAAGAGCACTTTATTGCGCCATCCCCCATCGTTGTGGCAGCGGCCACACCTCTTTCGCTTTGGCCCGCGGTGCACGCTATCTCCTATGTGGCATTCCTGGCATTCCCTCACCTTCGAAGACGGCTTCAAAGAACCTCTGTGACACTTTGAGCAAGTGACCTTTGAGTGTTTTCCCCTTAGGGGGAACTTTGTTTTCCCATGATCAAAACGGTACTTCTTCCACTCCACCGGGGAATGGCAGGTTTCACACTTTTTCCCGTATCTACCCTTGTGCTCATCGTCCTTCTCATGGCACCTTATGCAGCGCGTATCCACCTTCGATTCTCGGCGGATCACCTTCTCCTTATGGCACAAATGACACTGTTGGCGCGCGTGTTTCCCTTTCAGGGGAAACCTGGTTTTCGCGTGGTCATATGAAGGCTTGTCCCAGGAGGAGGGGACATGGCACTTCTCGCACCTGTCCCCGTAAATCCCCCCGTGGACGTCATGGAGGAGATGACAATCACTGCAAGTTTTCCCGATTTTTTCAAATCCCCACGCCCTGTGGCAGCTAACGCACGGCACTTTCACATGTTTCCCCTTCAGGGGAAAGGGTGTCTTCCCATGATTGAAGCGTATGTTTTTCCATGAATCCTCCCGGTGGCAAGTAACGCATGATATTTTCTTTTTGTTTTTATGGGGATTCTTTTTGTGGCATGCTTCGCATTCGGAAGACGTATCCCTGAACTTCTTGCCCATTTTGTGGCACGATGTACAACGTACATTTTGATGGCCTCTATCGAGAGGGAAATCGGTATCCCTGTGGTTGAAATTCTCACTGTCGAAAATAACAATATGGCCATTCCTACCCTTGTGCTCGCTGTGACAGGTAGTGCACTTCCCTTTACGGGCCTTCCCGTTTTTCCCGTGAAAACCATGGGCCTCCTTTATATCTTTATCCACCTTCTTGTGGCACTTAAGGCATAGTTGCGACTGTGTTTTCTTGCTGAAGGGTTCGTGACAGGAGCCACAGTCGCCCTCGTATTTCTCGTGCCCCTTAATCACCTTTCCGGGCATAAGAATCTTTCCGAGGTTCGACGCCCAGGCATTTGAAACATTTGTACAGGCGGCAATTAGTGTAGCGATGATCAATAACCTCCTTCCCCAACACATTACATTTCCTCTCATTAACCGTCAGAACATATGAACAGCGATAACATGGATAAGCGCCGTAACCACCAGCATCAGGAAGAGGGGAAAGTGGAAAAGGTGCCATAAGGAAAACAGCCTCTCGTAGATAGTGAATTCAGCCACATTCAAGGCAGTGCCCAGGTGAGCGGATAGCTCTTTCCTGGCAATCTTCTCTAGGCGTTTCGCCTCTTTTCTTGATAATCCTTCCCTATTTCTTTTTTCTCTCAAAACGTACTTGAGCCTCTTGGTGAGGATTAGGCGTGTCCACCTGATCCTCATGCCCACCGTCACGAAACGGGCAGCGCTCTCGAAAAATCCGTATGAAGGGGAGAGAACAATTTCCTCAAAATCCTTCAGGCGTTCCCTCATCCTTGGAGCATGGCGAAAGTGATATAGAAGGCTGGTGGAACGTTCTTCAAAATCCTTCTGCAGCTCTTTCAGGGTCAACCGTCTTCCGTAGAGGCCGTAATGAATCTTTGTGTAAAAGTACATGCCAATGAAGCCGCTCCCTGTGACGAGAAGCATGGCAGCCATCACCATCTTGCTGTTTTGCGAACGGAGGTGGAAATTGGAGTGGAATATTGTGAGTACTGGTCCCAGGATACCCATGACCATGTGAGCCCTGAACCAGTATTTTGTCTGGCCCAGGCGCTGCATTGAACGGACTTTTTTCCTGAGAGGGTAAAGAAGGAGGAGCAACATCATGGATCCTCCCACCACTCCTAGAGCATAGCCAAATCCTGATTTCGGATTTATCAGGTTCGCATCCCTGTTTCTCCATCCCATGTATAAAAGGAGGGCAAGGAAGAGGTATCCGAATATGGAAATGGGCCTGAAGACAGGGGGACGATAAAGCTCCTCATAGGGGTTATGCGTTCCACTCCCTGGAAGAGTTCCTCCGGCGCCGCTGGCAGTAATTTCCTTGCCCATCAACCTCGTACCTCTCTACTTATTTTTATATCCATCAATGAAAAAGTGTAGACAGGAAACCTCTTGTTTCCTTTGCCTTCAACATTTTTCTTGTTTCCGAATTTTCTGGTGCTATAGATATTGCGCTTTCCCCTCTCTTGTTCCTGATCACGGGGTTCGCCCCATGATCGAGGAGCAACTTCACTGACTCCATATCCTTACGTGCAGTAGCGAGGATAAGGGCCGTGTTCCCTACGAAATTTTTTCTGTTGATTCCCTTGTCCTTTTTGAGGATCCTTTTCAAAATCTCCCTCCTCCCCCGGTCTGCCGCAAGCATGAGAGGAGTGTTCCCGAGGTTTGTTCGGATGTCAGTCCTCGCTCCACTCACAAGCAACATGTCAACAATTCTCCCCTCTCCCTTTATTACTGATCTTGCAAGGGCAGTGTGCCCCTCTAAATCCCTGAGGTTAGGGTTCGCCCCCCGCTCAAGGATTATAGAAACTGAGTCAACCATTCCTTCATTTGCAGCGAACCAGAGAGCCGTTCTTCCATCCTTATCTCTCGAATTCACTGGCAACCCTTTGTCCAGAAGCAATCCCAGTAAAACTGTTTCTCCCTTCCGTGATGTCCAACTCAATATCTCACCTCCAAGGGGAGAGCTCTCGGAAATATCCATGGATGAGAGGAGGTGAATGCCCACTTTCTGGTGTCCATTTTTAACGGCGAGTAAAAGTACCTCATCCCGGGGGTATGAAAACTCCCCCTTCTCTTTTGCCTTTTTTAAGAGAAGCCTGACCACATCGTCGTGCCCACCCGAGACGGCTTCCATCAGGGGAGTCATTCCTTTCCGGCTCCTCAATTTCCAATCCGCTCCGTGGCGAAGGAGGAAGTCGACTACTTGAGTATTCCCCTTCCGGGAAGCAAGTAAGAGGGGGGTAATCCCTTCCCTGTTGACTCCGTCCACGGGGACACCTCTCGCGACGAGGGCATTAACAATTGCCACGTTCCCATCCCATGAGGCGACCATGAGATCCGTCCAGCCCTTGTAGGGAGATGTTCCCTTTCTCCCGGCTTTTTTCCCTTTCATTCTTAGGAGGTTCTTCGCAATCTTCTTCTTATCCTCAGGGGAGGTGGAATTTTTCCTCTTTTTCAGCTTCTTTAATCTCCCTCCTCCAGCGTGAAGCTCCTTGAAAACTTTTCCGTGGCCCCTCGACCGGGCGAGATCAGATGCAGTCATGCCCTTGCCGTTGGTTGCGTTCAATCTGGATCCCATCTTCATCAGGATTCTCACAGCGGGAAGGTTCCCCTTCCCGGAAGCAATGTGGAGGGGTGTGTTCCCGTGGACATCACGGTCATCCAGCCGGGCCCCTTTGCGGACCAATCGGGAGATTACCCCGGGACTCCCCGAAGCGGAAGCAAGCAGAAGTGGAGTGTCACCAAATTTATCCTTCTCATTAAGGCTGGCTCCCTTACCGAGCAGAAGTTTCACCACAGAATCGTGACCTCCGGATGCAGCATCCATGAGAGGAGTACGGCCATTCAAGTCCCGGGAGTCAACGGGAGCTCCCTGTTCAAGAGCCCACCGGGCTCTCACAATGTCCCCTCTCCGTGCAGAAAGGATTAACAGATCCGGGGGGAAATCGGTGGTCCCCTCTGCGAAGGGAAAAGAGGCCAGGCGCTTCCTGGCAGGTTCGTACCCCTTCTTTGCCGCCATGCGGTAGAACTCTCTCGCCTTTTTTAAATTTCGTTTCCCTCCAACCCCACGCTCATACATGGATGCAAGATCATACCCGGCGCGAGGATACCCTTTCTTTGCTGCTTTATTAAGCAATGTGAAGGCCTTTCCCACGTCTTTCCTCACTCCTTTTCCTGTCCTGTAAAGACCCGCAAGCATGTACTCTGCTTCAGGGTCATGTTTCCCGGCAAGGGGTTTCAGGACCCTGACGGCAAGAGGATAATTCCTCATGCGGATCGCGCTTTTCGCGTCATTTATATTTCGTGCCGCCCCCACTGACGGTAAAAAAACAATGAGGGCACCACAGAGGACCAAGGTCCCCCATCTAAGGTGTCCCATACTTCGTCTCCACCACTATCCCCATATCTTTTAAAAACCCTGTGGGAAGGATTCCCCCTGCACAGACAATTAACACGTCGTTTTCCAACTGGATAATTTCTTTGCTCTGTTCAAGAAGCACGAAACCTGTCCTTATCTCCTTGACCACCGATTTGAAGAGAACCTTCAACTTTCCCTCCTCCTCCATCTCTTTCACAAGACGCTGGTTCTTTTCCTTCGCCCTTGTGAACCCCTCCGACCTGTATGAAATGGTCACATTCGTTCCCTCTTCCCTGGCCACACTCATTGCAGCCTCCAGCGCACTGTCCCCTCCTCCCACAACCAGGACCTTCTGTCCACGGTATTGTTCTGGATCAACGAGCTGGTAGACCACTCGTGGAGATTCCTCGCCGGGAACGTTCAGCTTTCTTGGGGTCCCTCTTACGCCGATGGTGAGGAGTACCGCCCTTGAATGGTAGGTTCCCTTCCCCGATTTAACTTCGAAGAAGTTATCCTCCCTCGTCACCTTTTCAACCTTTTCCTTGTACTGGATATCCACGCAGGAATCCTTTGCAACGCCCTGCCAGAAACTCAGGAGTTCCTCCTTTGTAGTCTCACGGATGTCCACCCTCCCCACTATGGGCATACTCACCAGATTGGTCATCACCACCTTTCCCCGGGGGTAATGATATACCGTACCCCCCAGGCTCTCCTGCTCGATGGTCAAATATCGTAGATTCTTTTCCTTCGCCGCAAGAGACGCAGAAAACCCGGCAGGTCCTGCGCCGATGATCACCACATCAAATTTACCGTTGGAACCTACCCCCTTCATCCTGGATATGGACTCGACGGCCTTTTTACCCTGCTCCACAGCGTTTCGGATGAGGCCCATGCCGCCAAGTTCTCCTGCGATGAATATCCCCGGGATATTTGTCTCGAAATCCGGAGTTATTGCTGGGATATCCACACCCCTTTCTTTTGTTCCGAAAACAAGGGTGATGGCATTCTGTGGACAGGCGATCTTGCACGCACTGTGTCCAATACACTTGGATGGTTTAAGAAGGTGGGATTTCCCCCCTATGACTCCAAGCACTCCACTTTCCGGGCAGGCATTGGCACATGCCCCGCACCCCATACACCTATTGTGGTTGATGACAGGATGAAGGGTCGACGGTTCCCTGACCTTCTCGATGATATTTTTTTTGTGTTGCTCAAGGTTACATTTCTCTTCCCTTCTCTTCTTTACGAAGTAAGCCCCAAAAATGAATAGCAAAGGTATGATATAAACTAACAACATTTCGGGATTAAGAAGGTTCACGGTTGTACTTCCTCCCCCATTTACACATGCATATGTTGTAATATCGAGAGGGAACGCAAGATACGTGCCTGAAAACAGTTAGAAAAATATCAGTAAAAAATCCTGATATTCCAGAACTATTCTCCTGGGCTTGAAGTTGACTGGGAAAGAGTTATTACAAGTTTGTTATAAGTTGTTTTTCTTCATGTACAATTTTGTCCTATTTCAGGCGAGAATGAGCCGAACCTATAGGAAAACATTTTTTCAAGAAAATATTCCCTAAAGAGGTCAAAGTGGTGATCATTTCCCCCTGGCTTGGAAGCGCTGGGAGTCTACTTACCCCTCCCAAAGGTATTCATGGGTCGGAATCTTTAGGGGAGTCCTAGTCGAATCCCCCCTGATGCCAATAATTTGACGGCTACTTCAATTTTCATAATAATTTTCACATATTTGGTAATTTATTGCTCAATAAATCCTAATAATGTGAATATTCTTTTTTATCGGATCAGGGTATTTGATGGGAGGATAAGAAATTATATAAAATATATCCTTTAATATCATATAGATACAAAATTTATTGAATAATTATGTTCCACATGCTAATTTGGCACCTTTTTTGACTAATATTATTGTATTGCAAGAACTATGGGCTCAACAAGGAGCGATTTACATGTGGAATTCACTGGGGAAACTCTTTTTACCCTCTTTAATGATCCTTTCAACTGCCACCGGGAGTTTCGCAGCGAGTAGTGGGAAATTTTCAAAATTTACATCCGTTCCCGAACCATCAATAATGATCCTCATTGGAGGTGGCCTCATCGGCCTGGGGATCATCGGCCTGAAAAATATGAAGAAGTAGGACCTTTTGATTTCCCAAATATGAATTAATGTTGGTGGAGGAAGCGAAGTGAGATACTGAATTGATCATTCAGTTCCCTTCGTGTTTGTGCATGTAACGTATGACTCTCGCCTTTTCTATGGTTACCATCCCCTCCTTCACGAGTAGTTCCAGTTCAGGCAGGATCGCATCGATATTTTCAAGTGAGTCCACTGCCTCGATGATGATAGGGAGATCTCGTGAGAGCCTGAGGATATTCTCAGAATGATAGATACTGTGGGGGCCGAACCCCGCTATGCCCCGGAGTACTGTAGCCCCTGCAAAGCCACCATTTTTAAGGGTTTCCAGTATTACACGGTATAGGATCCTTCCCCTCACCTTCTGGGCCTCCCCGATGAATATTCTCATCAGGTACTGCTCTCCCTCGAGCGTATAAGCA